>DGUE01000024.1 GCA_002393895.1 Bacteroidales bacterium UBA4318 | reverse complement strand
CGTGATTCATGCTATATTTGCAAAAACACGCACGCTAATAATCACTTTTTTAATCTATCATAACAATGTTGCAAAAAAGACTGTTCGCTATTCTGTCCGTACTGCTTGGTATGGCAGTGTCTTTTGGCGCATTCGCGCAAAAGCAGACAGTTACCGGCACCGTGCTCGATAGCTCAGGTCCTGTGATAGGGGCTGTGCTCCAAGGCAAGGATGCCAATGCTGTCACGGACATTGATGGTAAGTTTGCCATCACCGTTTCTCCCGACGACGTCCTCACAGTCTCCTGCCTTGGCTATGTGTCCAAGCAGGTCCCCGTTGACGGACGCTCCAAGATCAGCATCACCCTCGAAGAAGACGCCTTCATGATGGAGGACGCCGTAGTCGTTGGTTACGGCACCATCAAGAAGACCAACCTCACAGGTGCGGTATCCGTAATCAAGGCCGATGAACTCAAAGACCGTTCAGCTCTCGATGTGGGTCACATGCTCCAGGGTTCGGTTCCCGGACTTAACGTCACTTCCGGTTCCGGCCGTCCCGGCCAGGCCGCTTCGCTGAACATCCGTGGTTGGAACTCCATCAACGGAGGCTCCCCGCTGGTTCTCATCGACGGTGTTGAAGGTGACATCCAGTACATCAACCCTGCCGATGTGGATAACATCTCCGTCATCAAGGATGCCGCCGCCGCAGCCATCTACGGTGCAAAGGGTTCAGCCGGTGTCATCCTGGTCACCACCAAAAGTGGCTCCAAGGAGAAGGACGGACGTGCCAAGGTCACCTACAGCGGCCGTTTCGGCGTCACCGCCCCCACTACCAGCACGGACTATGAAACCCGCGGCTACGACCACGTGTACCTCACCAACCTGTTCTGGGAGCGTTACAGCCCCGGTACCAAGTATGCAAACTACTCCGATGCAGACATGCAGGAACTCTGGGCCCGCCGCAACGACAAGGTTGAGAATCCCGCACGCCCGTGGGTTGTGATCACCCAGGAGAATGGCAGGGACGTGTATAACTACTATGCCAACACCGACTGGTACCACGTTCTCTACAACGACTACAAGCCCACTACCAACCATATGATAACCATGAGCGGCGCGACCGGTGCGGTTAACTATCTGGTTTCCGGCGGATACCTCTACGAGCAGGGTATGTTCAAGAAGGATCCCGACCACTACAACCGTGTGAACCTCCGCGTCAAACTCGGCTTCGACGTCAACGACTGGCTCCGTATCGGATCGAATCTCAGCTACTTCAACAGCTCCTACTTCTATCCTGGCCAGGGTGGTATCAACAACACCTTTTCAAAGAGTACCGTGCACGTGCTGGCCAGCTATCCGGAAATGAACCCGGACGGATCCAACATCTACACCACCAAGTACAACGGCTACGAGGCTATGGACGGCCTGCTGATGCTCCTCAACAGCGACCATTTCAACGAAGATAAGGTAGATAACCTGAGCGAGACCCTCGACTTCACCATCACCCCTGCCAAGGGGCTGGTAATCAAGGGAGACTATACCTATGCTCTGAAGTACACCCGCTATCTCAACCGTTCCGTGAATGGCACCTATTCCAAGTACCCCGGCGAGATTCTTGTTAAGAACGACAACTCCGCTTTCTATGATGTTCTCTCCGAATCTGCCAACACCAACATCTATCAGGCCTACAACCTGTACGGCACATATGAGAAGAGCATCGCTGATGCCCATAACTTCAAACTCATGGCCGGTGTCAACTATGAGACCCGCTGGATCAAGGATCTCGGTGCGAAGGGATACAACCTTTACTCCACCGAGCTCAACGACCAGGATCTCGTAGGTGCGGACCCCGAAGACCCGGACGGCAAGAAGCGCATGGAAACCAGCGGAGGCCAGAACGAGCTTAAGACTGCGGGTTACTTCGCCCGTTTCAACTACGACTACAAGGGCCGCTATCTGCTTGAGGTGAACGCCCGCTATGACGGATCTTCCCGCTTCCTGCGCGGAAGCCGCTGGGTGTTCTCCCCTTCGGCGTCTCTTGGTTGGAAGTTCTCCGAGGAGAGTTTCTTCCAGCCCCTCAAGAAGTGGTGGGATACCGGTAAACTGCGCTTCTCCTATGGCCAGCTCGGCAACCAGCAGCTCAGCGCCTACTATCCTGCCATCCGCACCATTTCCACCGATGGCAAGTCCTCCTACCTGCTTGGCGGAGCCAACCTGCCCCAGGCAACCCTGAGTGCTCCGGTATCCTCCGGCCTCACATGGGAACGTTCCATCCAGAGCAATGTCGGTATCGACCTTGGTTTCCTTGGCAACCGTATGACCCTCAGCGCTGAAGCTTATGTCCGCGACACCAAGGACATGCTTACCGCAGGTGAACCCCTGCCCGCCGTGTACGGCGCCAGCGTTCCTCAGGAAAACACCGCAGACCTGCGCACCAAGGGTTATGAATTCACCATCGGCTGGAGGGATTCCTTCAGTCTCGGAGGAAAGCCTTTCAACTATGGCGCGAGCGTGGTGTTCAGCGATTATATTTCCCACATCACCCGCTTCAATAACCCGGACAAGCTCTTCGCAAAGACCTACTGGGTAGGCAAGACCTATGGCGAAATCTGGGGCTATACTGTCGACGGCCTCTTCGCCACCGACGCTGAAGCAGCAGCTTACACCGTGGATCAGTCCAAGGTTAACGACTCCCAGATCTTCCCTACCACCACCACATCTCCCAACGGCCTGTACGCCGGTGAAATGCGCTTTGTCGACCTCGACGGAAACGGAAAGATCGACAAGGGTGCCGAGAAGGTGGGCGACAGCGGTGACTGGCAGATTATCGGTAACAGCCAGCCCCGCTACAACTATGGTATCAATCTCAACGCTTCCTGGAACGGATTCGACTTCGCAGTCTTCTTCCAGGGCATCGGCCACATGGATTGGTATCCGCCGGCAGGCTTCCGTTCCTTCTGGTTCCTTTACGACCGTCCTTATCAGGTCTTCATCCCCAGGAACTTCCTGGACGACTGCTGGAGCGAGGAGAACCCTAATGCATACTATCCCCGCCCTCACGGCTACGTGTCCATGAGCGCCTCCCGTCCCCTCGGCGTGGAGAACACCCGCTATCTGCAGAATATCGGCTACCTGCGCCTGAAGAATCTCACCTTTGGTTACACGCTTCCCGAAAGGCTCACAAAGAAGATCTCCATCCAGCAGCTTCGAGTATACTTCACAGGCGAAAACCTCTTCTACCTGGCTCCCGGACTTCACGGTAAATTCGTTGATCCGGAAATGGCACAGACCGGCGGCACAGGCCGCGTCTATCCCTGGCAGAAGAGTTTCTGCTTTGGCATCGACATAACCCTTTAAAAGAATCCTGCAATGAAAAAGATATTTTATTCCATACTGTTAGTGCTTGCCGGGTTCACTATTACCGGCTGCGACGACCTTCTGGACGCCGTGCCAAAGGACCGTCTTACTTCAGATACCTTCTTCAAGAACGAGAGTGAGCTGAAAGCGTTCGCCATCGTTTTCTATGGAGCATTCCCTGAAGCAGATCTCTATGTCGCCAACGACGACCATTACACCCAGAACAACATGTCCAACGAGGAAATGGGCAAACGCACCATTCCCGCCAGCGGCAGCGGTTGGAGCTGGGGCGCACTCCGAAATATAAACACCCTGCTGGAGAACCTGGATCATTGCCCGGACCAGACAGTCCGTGTGAAGTATGAGGCACTGGCCCGCTTCTTCCGCGCGTATTTCTATTTCAATAAGGTAAAGCGTTTCGGTGATGTGCCGTGGTACGACAAACCTCTGGGTTCCACCGATACCGAGCAGCTCACCCGCCCTCGCGACAACCGTGAGTTCATCCTCGGCAAGATGCTCGAAGACATAGACTTCGCAATCGCGAACCTGCCTGTGGAGAAGAGCACATACGAGGTTACCAAGTGGACGGCTATGGCCCTGAAGTCCCAGTTCTGCCTGTTCGAGGGCACCTTCCGCAAGTATCACGCGGGCGATGTCTTCCTCTCCACCCTCCCTTCGGATGCCCGCAGCTACAAGTGGTATCTGGACGAGTGTGCTAATGTTTCCAGGGAGTTCATCCAGACCAGCGGTTACGGCCTGCATCCCAGCTATTGGGAGCTCTTCCACACCATGGATGCCACCGAGCTCACCGACGAAGTCATCCTGGCCCGCGACTACAACAAGACCTACGGCGCCTACCACAATTCCGGCAGCACCATGAACACCGGCTCCCGCGGATGCCCTTCCATGACCAAGAAGCTGATTGCCAGTTTCCTGATGAAGGATGGTACCCGCTTCACGGACCAGGCCGGATGGCAGACTATGGATTTCGTTCAGGAAACCCAGAACCGTGATTCCCGCCTTGCCTCCAGCATCCGTACTCCCGGTTACAAGCGTATGGGCGAAACCGTCACCGCTTCTCCTGATTTCAAAGTAACCTTCTCCGGTTATCATCCGGACAAGTACGTCACCACCCCCGATCAGGATACCAACAACGCGTCGGACATCGATCTCATCCTCTTCCGTTGCGCTGAGGTTTACCTCAACTTTGCAGAGGCTCTTGCTGAAGCAGGCACCCTTACCCAGGACGATCTGGATATGTCGGTGAATCTTCTCCGCAAGCGCGCCGGCGTTGCAGCAGGGATCAATCTCGCTGCTGCCAATGCCAATCCCGATCCTTTCCTTACCGATGCCGCCTGGGGCGGATACCAGAGCCCTGTGCTTCTCGGCGATGCCAACAAGGGCGTGATCCTCGAGATCCGCCGCGAGCGTGCTGTCGAGCTTTGCCAGGAAGGCTTCCGCTACTACGACCTCATGCGCTGGAAGGAAGGCAAACTCTTCGAGGCTCCTTTCTACGGAATGTACTTCACCGGTGCAGGCACCTTCGATGTGGATGGCAACGGCACCAACGACATTGAAATCTACACCGCCAGCAACGGCAACACTGCCGCCACTGCAAAGAAGCTGGACGACGAAATCTTCCTCAAGGATGGCAACAGCGGCCTTGTATGGCTCCATAAGACCATAGTCCGCAACTGGGACGAGAACAAGGATTACCTCTATCCAATCCCTACGGACGACCGCAACCTCTCCGGAGGAAAGCTCACTCAGAATCCCGGCTGGGACGACGGTTTAACTTTCTAATCGAATGACGATCATGAAAAAATACATTTTCAATATTCTGGCAATACTTTCCGCCCTGCTCCTTCTGGGTGCATGTGTGCAGAAAGAGAACGAGCAGCAGGAGCAGCCCGTCGCCTCGATGACTGGCGTCTTCTATGTCGGAGTCGACGGTGCCGGCGAGGTGCTGGAAATTTCGGCAGCCAAGGCCACTACCATCATGGTGCGCGCCCTTGCAGACGAAGGCGAGGTGTCGGATCTTGCTCTGAACATCTCCTTCAAGGCGGATCCCGACGCTGTGTCGGCATACAACTCCGCTCACGGCACATCCTACGTGATGAGCCCCGGCTCCGCATACGAATTCACCACTCCCGAGGCGATGATGCCCCGTTACGGACGTTCTTCCACCTCCGCAAAGCTCAAGATTTCGGTATCCGGGCTTGAGGATGGAGTCACCTATGTGCTGCCTCTCACCATCGACAAAGTCTCCGGCACGGACAAGTGGGAACTCAAGGATGCTCCACAGGCATTCATCGTGTTCAAAAAGGCCTATGTTGCCCCCAATGCCGGTTCCGGCACCAAGGAGGATCCCTATAACATCTATACGGCTCAGGACCTGAAGGGCATGAGAGACCTTCTCATAGCGAAGAAGATTACGTATTTCCGCCTTCAGGAAGACATCGACATGTCCGGCATAGAGAACTGGATACCTCTCAACTTTGATTCCCCCTATGAGCTGGGAATCGATTTCGACGGCAACGGCCATACCATCTCGAATTTCTTCTGCGATTTCGCATCCTATCCCAGCTTCTTCGGAGTGCTGAACGGCAAATGCTACGACGTAACATTCCTTAATGCGAAGGTTGTGGTTGCCGATGCCCGTTCCGGTATCCTTGCCGGTTACTGTGGCCTTCAGGATGCATCCAAGGGCATTCGCGGCGACTGCACCCGCGTGCATATCCAGGGCGAGCTGGACCACATGTCCTCCAGCAAATACGGCGCCGGCGGTTTCTTCGGATTCATGGGCACCGGATCGCTGCGTGCATGCTCGGCAGATGTCATCATCAACTCCAGGCTCAATAACGTGGGCGGTCTCTTCGGCTACTGCGGCAAGGAGGTTGAGGTTGTCGACTGCTGGACCAGCGGTGTCATTACCGGCGGACAGCGCGTAGGCGGCATCGGCGGCGGCACCGTGGGTGACGACGATCCCGAGGTCCCTATCAGGATCGCCAACTGCTACACCACAGCCACGGTTAACGGTTCCTTCGGTATCGGAGGCATCGGCGGATACTTCTGCAAGGCCAAGGCCACCCCGAACGACGTGGATCCCGGCAATATCATCGAGAACTGCATTGCGTGGAACGATGCAATCAGGGCGAATTCCGCGCCCGGCGGATCAGGCGTGCCCAACCCCGGCGACCTGAGCCACTACAGCTGCGGCGCAATCGTCGGCTGGACCGCCGTGCGCAATACTCTCCGCGACTGCTTCCGCAACCCTGCGATGAAGTACAACGAGAATATCTTCTTCGATTATACCGATCAATTCTCCCTCTACAACCAGGAGAACGTTTCTCCCGCATCACCTCTCGTGGTGGTGAAAGTTGACGGCGCGAACTACAACTATCCTTATCACGGAAAGGCCGCCCCTACCGGCAAGACCGTCTCCGAGATTGCCAAGGGGCTCGGGTGGAGTTCCAACGTATGGGATTTCAGCGGCGAGCTTCCTGTCCTGAAGGGCAAACCGTCTTCCGACACTCCCGATGCTCCGGATCCGAGCGGACAGCTCCCGGATTTCGATGAAAACGAGTTCTACAACTAATAAATGCATCAGATTATGAAAACAAGAAATATACTTATAGCCTTGTCTATCCTTGCTGCAGCGTGCGGCTGCACCAAGAATGAGCAGCTTGAGCAGCCTCAGGCTACCGGTGATCTGGTGACCATTACCGCAACTCTTCCCGACGATGCCGACGTCAAGGGCGGCAGCCTTAAGACCATACTTTCCTGGACCTGGAACGCAGGCGACAAACTGACCGTCATCGGTGAAACCACCGAAATATTCACCATCAAACCCGGCTTTACCGACAAGAAGGCTGAGTTCGAGGGCTTTGCCGTCAAGGGCAGCAAGTTCACCATCCTCTATCCTGGCGAATCAGCCCTGGAAACCGACTGGAACACCCAGGTGCAGAAGGGTAACAACAACATGGACCACCTCAAATATGAGGCGGCCCTGAAAGATGTGGACGACTACACCACCTTCGCATTCAATTCCGACTGGGCACAGGCTCACGGAGGCACCCTCCAGCAGACCGGTGTGCTCAAGTTCACGATTCCCCTTCCTGTAGAGATCACCAAGCCGGACACCCTGATCATGAGTTCCGACGATGCAGTGTTCTTTGCAACCAACGGAGAAGAGGCTACCAAGTCCGTCAAGATGGCTTTCCAGGATTGCACTCCTGAAGACAGCGTGCTTGTTGCATGGATGACCACGTCCTGGAACGAAGTCACCGTCCCCACCGGAGCCTCTATCTACATCAATGTTATTGGTAACGATAAGTCCATGAGCCGCGATGTCCTTCTCTCGAAGGATGCCTTCCTCAAGACCGGATTCGTTAATACCTTCTCTTTCACCGGCAAGACCGGATGGTCCGACGAGGCCGTCAATGCACACTATGCCGGCGGTAAGGGAACCAAGGTCTCTCCCTGGATCGTGCAGACTGCAGATCAGCTCCGCTGCATTGCCGGCGACCTTGCAGACGGAACCTTCCGCTACTACAAGCTGGACGCGGATATCGACCTTACCGGCGGTCCCGAGTGGGTTCCTCTCAACAATGCCGACACTTTCGGCAAGGGTATTGAGTTCGACGGAAACGGCAAAACCATCAAGGGTCTCACCGTTACTTCCGATGTGCCTTATCCCAGTTTTGCCGGTGTGCTTTACGGAAGCATCAAGGATGTGACCTTCGAAGGCGCCGTGATTGAAGGAAATGCCAACAATGCCGGTGTGGTGGCCGGTTACATCGGAACATCCGGCAAGGTCGGCAACTGCAGCGGCGTTACCGTAAAGGATGCCACCGTCAGCGGTTCCGGCAGTAACGTAGGCGGATTCGCAGGCGTAGTGGGCGCTAACGGCACCATCAGCGACTGCCACGTTACCGGTACCACCGTCTCCCAGACCGCCACTGCTACCGGAAAAACCGCGGCCGGTTTCGCCGGAAACATCAGTGCCGCCGCCAAGTTCAGCGGATGCACAGTGAAGGCGGATGTTTCCAACCCTTCCAGCTACTATACTGCCGGTTTCATAGGGCAGATCGGCTCGGCTGTCGCAGTGTCATTCGAAAACTGCGCATATCTGGGAGGAAACATCACTGCAGGCAGGAACAGCACCGGCAACTCTCCGGTCGCAGGCTTCATCGGCCGTCTTGCCAAGAACACAAACGCAAGCTTCACCAACTGCTATGTTGACGGTGCAATCATCACCGCCACCAAGTCCGGCCGTGTCGGAGGATTCGTAGGCGATGCAGGAGACAAGAACAACATGTTCACCAACTGTCACGTCAGCAACAGCACCCTTTCCGGAGCCCAGCATCTCGGCGGTTTCGTGGGGACTTATGCATCTGCCAGCAAGTGCTATGTCGAGACCACCACTCTGAATTCCAATAATGCCAATACCGGCGGTTTCGCGGGTTATCCCGAGAATTCGGTATTCAGCGATTGTTATGTCGCATCCAGCGTCACGGTCAATGGCGGAAGCTTTAACGCCGTGGGCGGATTCATGGGAATCTGCAAGGCCGGCGCCACCATCACCACTTGCTTTACCGCCGCTTCTGTAAGCGGCACCGGCACCGGAGTCGGAGCTTTCATCGGCAATGTCGATGCTGCTCCTGCATCCATTACCAAATGCATAGGCTGGAATGCCACTCTGGAATTCTACGGCGCCGTCAAGAGCGGTGTCAGCACCGAAAAGATTGCCAGCAACTATGCCGGCACGGAAGGAAGCATCTCCTCCCAGGCTACCACCCTCGGCTGGAGCACCGACATCTGGGATCTTTCCGGAGATACACCTAAATTTAAGTAAGAATGAAACTCAAAAGATTCCTTTTGATATTGGTTGTCCTTCCCCTGCTCCTCAACGGATGCGGGGGCAAGGAAAACCATGTTGAGCTTCCCGGACCTCCGATCCAGACTGATCCCCAGGATCCTCAGGACCCCGGTACGGAACAACCGGGAGAGAATCCCGGAGGCACCACCCAGACCAATCCCTGGGATGCCAACCGCGGTGTGGTGGTCACTCCTTCCGGTTCGCAGTGGACTTCAAAGACCGTTAGGGAAGGGATCGTCTATTACCATTTCTCCGGCAAGGACGAGCTTTCCGGCCAGAAGGAGGAGGTTTTCGCAGTAGATGTGGACCTCAACAATCCCAAGTACGAAGTCAAACTCACCAGGCTTCCCAACGCGGCGTTCACTTCCGATGTTCATAAGAACAACAAGTCCATAGCCACCATCAACGCCGGATATGAACTAGGCTCCATCTACGTCCGTTCCGGCGGTGTGGATTATTCCATCATTCCCAACGTGCAGATCGGATCCACGGGCCAGGACAACTGGAAGAGCGAGGGCGCATTCTACATCACCAGCACCGGTGTTCCCGGTTTTGTTTTCGTAGGATCTCCCAAAGTGGAGGGTGTAGTGTCTGGAATCAAGGGCGGCACCTATGCCGAGGCCGTGAAGAAGCAGCGCAACTACTACATGGGGATGAAGAAAGCAGATTATCCCTACCTGATTTCCAGCGCTCCGACACTTATCGACGATTTCAACCCGTTAGGGGAAAACTTCTGCAATTACAATATCACTGATACACAGGTGAATGCCTTGAATTCAGAGAATCTGGAGCGTCATCAGAGGGTGCGCCATCCCCGCACGGCCGTCGGCCTTACGGAGAACAAGCACCTGATCCTGCTCGTGGTGGATGGACGCCAGACCAACAGGGCCGGCTTCTCCGCCCGTGAACTCACCAAATTCATGGTCAAGTGGTTCAATCCGCAGTACGCCCTCAATCTGGACGGAGGCGGCTCCACCACCATGTGCGTGGAAGGGCAAGGCGACAGCAGGAATGTCGTCAATTCCCCTATTCAGGACGGTGAGCCCGGGAAGGAACGTGGCCGTGATACTCATATTGTGATAGTTGAAAAATAACAAAGAACATGAAAAGTAAACTTCTCTTGATAATCATGCTTGCCGTAGCGGTGTTCGCCGTCTCCTGCAAGAAAGACAATCCTACACCCAAAGATGAACCCAAGACGGAGTTCACCGTCAACCTCCCCTCCAACGGGCCTCTGAGCGTGTATCGCTGGAGCCAGACGGACCAGATCCGCGTGGGCGAGGGAGTCTTCAAGATTAAGGAAGGTGCCGGCACTGCCACTGCTGTTTTCAGCGGCGTTCCCGCCAAGGACAACTTCTACACGATCGCATATCCTGCCGACATCAAGGGCACGGACACTTTCCTGTCCTATTCCCTTGAGGGCCAGACCCAGACCGGAAACGGCAGCGTGGACCATCTGATCTGCACCGCCCTCATCGAAGATGCGGCCTCCTGCGAGGATATCACCCTCTCCAAGGAGTGGGCCACCAACAATAAAGGGACATTCCGTTCCAACGGCGTTGTGGCGATGACCCTGACCCTTCCCTCCACTGCCACCACCGTTACCGGCATCACGCTGGAGGCGGCAGATGTCGAGTTCCCCCTCAACAACTCCGGGGACCGCAAGGATGGCAAACTCTTCCTTGCACTCACCGGCCTGACCGTTGGCGGAAGCCCTGTCAAGGCCTTCCTTGCCGTTGGTGAGAAAGAGGTGAACATCCCTGCCAACACGCTGAAAATCACCGTGATCGGAGAGCAGTCCTACTATCTCACCCTCGCTCAGGATGTGAAGATGGGTGGAGGCCTCCTCACCGAAATCACCGTGAGCGACGCATCGGCCTGGACGGCATTCTCTCCCCTCAACGGGCAGGGCACCGAGGCCGCGCCGTACATACTCAACGCTCCCGAGCATCTGGAGAAGATGTTCGAGCTCATGGAGGAGGGCAAGACCACTTGGTTCGAGCTGGGCGCGGATATCGATATGGCGGGAATCCTGAGCTGGAACCC
>DGUE01000195.1 GCA_002393895.1 Bacteroidales bacterium UBA4318 | reverse complement strand
CGCGACCTCGGCCCCGTGCTCAATGCAAATGGCTGGGCCATCAACGCCGCTGCCTATGTGAAGCCCAAGTTCGGCAAGAGCCTCACCCAGATTGTGAAGTATCCCAAGCTGAAGGATGTGGATCCTGCCGAGGCAAAGAAGATCCGCAGGCGCAAATGCATCATCTGGGCTATAGTCATACTCCTCATTGCCGGTGGCGTTTACTGGGGATACCCCAAGTATAAGGCCTGCAAGGCCGCCAAGGCAGAGGCTGCAGCAGTAGAGGCAGTCGACGAAAATGCAACAGAAAACGCCGAAACGGAAACCGTCCAGGCAGAAGAAGTTGCAACGGAAACGGCAGAATAAGCATCTTATTGAACGGAAAAAATACTAAACCATTTTTATAAAAAATGAAAAAGATCATTCTTACCCTTGCACTCGTAGCTGTAGCAGCTTTTAGTGCAAATGCACAGATCGGCGTTGGTGTCGGTTATGCAAGCACCACTCTCAAAGGCGACAACACTACCACTAATCTCGGTGGCCTTACCTTCGGTGCCAGCTACAACATTCCCCTCGTGAACGGCCTCGCAGTCGCTCCCGGTATCCAGTTCGCAATGCAGAACTATAAGGAAGACGACAACAACTATCGCAAGGAGAATTACATTGCTATTCCCGTGCTGTTCAACTACGGCATCGAGCTCGTTGACGGAATCAAGGTTGTTCCCTATCTTGGCCCCACCTTCAGCTATGGCGTCAGCGGTGTTGTCAAAGGCGGTGGCTCCTTATTCGGCATCACCCTCACCACCGGAGAGGTCAGCCTCTATGGCGACGACTCCAGCTATGCACCCTTCGACATCCTCGTTGGCGGCGGCGTAGCTCTCGACGTAATGGATATGGTCCGTGCTTATGTTGGCTACAACATCGGCCTCCTCGACCGTAACACCAGCGACAACGCAGTCCTCAAGGCCAGCGGCGTCAACTTCGGCGTAGCATATCTCTTCTAAAACATCCCCTGATTATCAGGGAGTTACACAAAACCGTCTGGTACGTTTGCACCAGACGGTTTTGCTTAATTGCTTGATTATCAACGGCCTTTATTCTTTTACGAAGAATCGCCAGTGGAATAGCAGCAGGTAGAAAGCGCCGACGGTAACACAGGAATCGGCGAAATTGAACACCGGGCTGAAGAAAATAACATCTCCGGCGGCATTGTGGATAAGAGGGAAATAAAACATATCCACCACCTTGCCGAACATAAAGGGAGCGTAGTCCCAGATCAGGCCATAGAACAGGCAGTCGATAATATTGCCAAGGGCACCTGCGGTAATCAGAGTAAGGCCGACCAGAACACCGGTAGGCGCTTTCCCCGCCTTGTTGAGAGAACGAATCCACCAGCACAAGGCGCCGAACAGAACAATCCGGAACAGCGAAAGCAGGAACTTGCCCACGGAGCCTCCGAACTTCATCCCGAAAGCCATTCCCTCGTTCTCCACGAAGCAGAGGCGGAACCAGTTCCCTATTACATGGATCTGCTCGCCGAGGCCCATGTTGGTCTTGACCAGGTATTTGATTACCTGATCCACGACAACCAACAATACACCCAGTATGAGCAGCCTTTTTCCGCGAGAAACCTTCATCAGTTCTTACCCTGTTTGGCAAGCATCTCCTTGGCTTCCACCGTCAGAGTGGCGTGAGGCACCAGGCGCAGCCTCTCCTTGGGGATGAGTTTGCCGGTTACACGGCAGATGCCGTAAGTCTTGTTCTCGATACGGATCAGAGCAGCCTCAAGATTCTTGATGAACTTGTACTGGCGCTGGGCGAGCTGGCTCGCTTCTTCCTTGGTAAGCTGGTTGGCTCCGTCATCCTCAACGGTGCGGAACGTGGGCGAGGTGTCCTCGATGTCGTTGTTGCCACCATGCATCACGACACCGCGAAGGGTATTATACTCAGCCCGGGCTTTTTCCAGCATTCCTTCGATGATTTGCTTAAACTCGGCAAGCTCCTCATCGGAATAACGTGTCTTTTCCTGTTCTGCCATAATAAAACTATTTGCGTGTTACTTTAATCATAATTGTGCCTTCGTTCCACTCCACATCTGCTCCCTCGCCATCAGCGGCAAGAGTCACGGAAAGGGCGAGTGTCTGCGAAGCGATGTATTCTTTATAATCTTCCAAAGATGCTGCAATTTCTGCGCCCGCTTCTCCGCCGGCGATTATCACGACATCTATCTTGTCCGTAACCTCGAACCCGCTGTCCTTGCGGAGGTTCTGGATGCGGTTGATGAGTTCGCGGGCCGTTCCTTCGCGCACGAGAGCATCACTTAACTGGATGTCCAGGGCGATGGTGAGCGGGCCTTCGGATGCCACGAGCCAGCCGGGCATATCTTCGGAGTTGATCTCATAATCTTCCGGCACGAGCGCGACCGGGCCGGATGCGAGCGCCAGGGTATACTCGCCGGCAGCCTGAATGGCGGAGATGGTGGCCTGGTCCAGCTGTGCGAACGCGGCTGCTATCTCCTTCATCTGAGGGCCGTACTTCTTGCCAAGGACGCGGAAGTTGGGCTTGATCTTCTTGGTGATGATGCCGGTGGTATCTGCCAGGAACTCTGCCTCCTTCACGTTCACCTCGGTGAGGATCAGATTCTTCACGCCCTCGAGCTGCTCGCGCACCTTGTCGGAGATGACCGGGATGACCATCTTGGCAAGCGGCTGGCGCACTTTGATATTTACCTTGCGGCGGAGTGCAAGCACCAGCGAAGTGGCCTTCTGGGCGAGTTCCATCCTCTCTTCCAGGTCCTTGTCGATCTTCGACTCATCGCACTCGGGCATACGCTCGAAGTGGATGCACTCAGCGCCGGGCACAAGGTCCAGCCAGAGCTCGTCGGCATAGAAAGGAGCGATGGGCGCCATCAGCAGCGCCACGGTCTTGAGCACGCTGTAGAGGGTCTCGTACGCAGCCTGCTTATCCGGCGTGAGCCCGCCTCCCCAGAAGCGCTTGCGGTTCAGGCGCACGTACCAGTTGGAGAGATGGTCGCAGACAAAGGTCTGGATAAGACGCCCTGCGAGGGTGATGTCGTAGTCTTCGTATGCAGCGCGCACGTCACGGATCAGGCTGTTCTGCAGCGACAGTATCCAGCGGTCGGTCTCGGTGACGGCAGTACCGTTCACGGAAGTTTTTTGAGCGGGCCCGTGCGTGGCGGTAGCGGAGTGAACGGCACTGCCGTCACCGACCGGCTGCCAGCCATCCACATTGGCATACAGCGCGAAGAAAGAATATGTATTGTAGAGCGTTCCGAAGAACTTGCGCCGTATCTCATCCACGCCGGCCTCATCGAAACGGAGATTGTCCCAAGGCTGGGCGTTGGTGAGCATATACCAGCGGAGAGCATCCGCACCGTAGGTATCCAGGGCCTTGAAAGGATCCACGGCATTACCCAGGCGCTTGCTCATCTTGTTGCCATCCTTATCCAGCACCAGGCCGTTGGAAATCACGCGCTTGAAAGCGGGGGTGCCGCTCACCATGGTATGGATGGCGTGCAGGGTATAGAACCACCCGCGGGTCTGGTCCACGCCCTCTGCGATAAAGTCGGCAGTGGAGCCGAAATCGGGAGTGTCGAGCCCGCGCAGGCCGGTCTGGGCATAAGGCATGGATCCGGAATCGAACCATACGTCGATGAGGTCGCTTTCGCGCACCATCTTCTTTCCGGAAGGGCTGACGAGGAAGATATTGTCCACATACGGCCGGTGGAGGTCGATGAGGTCGTAATTGGCCTTGCTCATATCATCGGGGTTGAAACCCTTCTTCTTGAGAGGATTGGAGGGCATCACTCCGGCGGCCACGGCCTTTTCTATCTCGGCATAGAACTCCTTGACGCTGCCTATGCAGATTTCTTCTTTTCCGTCCTCGGTACGCCAGATGGGCAGCGGAGTGCCCCAGAAGCGGCTGCGGCTGAGGTTCCAGTCCTGGATGTTCTCGAGCCAGACGCCGAAGCGGCCGGTGCCGGTGGATTCCGGCTTCCAGCGTATCTGCTTGTTCAGGGCGACCATCTCGTCTTTGACGGCGGTGGTGCGGATGAACCAGGAATCAAGGGGATAGTAGATGACGGGGCAGTCGGTGCGCCAGCTGTGGGGATAGCTGTGCACGTGCTTCTGCATACGGAAGAGGCGGCCGTCCTGCTTCATCATCACGCAAAGGTCCACATCCAGCACGGGGGCGTCCTTGGGGAGGGGCTCCTTGCCGTGGAGCTTGCGGAAGTAGTCGTCTATCGCGTTCTTCACGTATCTGCCCGCGAATTCCTTGTAGGAAGGATCCACGAAGGATGCGGCATAGGCGGGGTCGAGGTCTTCGATACGCACGAACCTGCCCTGGGTATCCACCTGGGCCATAAGGTTGCCGTTGCAATCGACAGGCATGATGCCTACGATGCCGGCGGCCGTGGCAACGCGCTTGTCATCCGCACCGAAAGAGGGCGCGATATGCACTATGCCGGTGCCGTCTTCGGTGGTGACATAGTCTCCGGGGATGACCTCGAAGGCCTTTCCGTCCGGTTTGAACCAGGGAATCAACTGCTTATAGCGGATGCCGGTGAGTTCCGAACCCTTGAATGAGCCGGGAAGAACCTCATATGCGATCTTGTCGTTGAACCAGGCGCCCACGAGCTCCTTTGCCAGAACGTAAACTGCTTCCTTGCCGGTGTACTGGTTGGTGGATTTCACCCTCACGTATTCGATCTTGGGGCCTACGCAGAGCGCGGTGTTGGAAGGAAGTGTCCAGGGGGTGGTGGTCCAGGCCAGGAAATAGACAGGACCGTCGCCGAAGAGCTTCTCGGAGGCCGCATCACGAATCACCTCGAACTGAACGGTCGCGGTGGTGTCGGACACGTCGCGGTAGCAACCGGGCTGGTTCAGCTCGTGAGAGCTCAGGCCGGTGCCGTCGGTGGGGCTGTATGGCTGGATGGTGTAACCCTTATAAAGCAGGCCCTTGTCGTAAATCTTTTTGAGGAGATACCAGAGGGTCTCGATGTAGCGGTTATCGTAGGTGATGTAGGGGTCGTTCATATCTACCCAGTAACCTACTCGCTGCGTCAAGGTCTCCCATTCAGCGGTATATTTCATCACCTCCTGGCGGCAGGTGCGGTTGTATTCTTCTACGCTGATCTTGGTGCCGATATCCGCCTTGGAGATGCCGAGTTTCTTTTCTACTCCGAGTTCCACGGGCAGCCCGTGGGTGTCCCATCCTGCGCGGCGGCGCACCTTCCATCCCGTCTGGCTCTTGTAGCGGCAGATGGCATCCTTGATAGAGCGCGCCATCACGTGGTGGATGCCCGGCATGCCGTTGGCCGACGGCGGGCCTTCAAAGAAAATGTACTCGGGCTCTCCCTCTGCAAGCTCCAGGCTCTTCTCGAAAGCCTTGTGTTCTTTCCAACGCTCCAGCACACGGTTTCCCGTTGCAACCAGGTCGAGTCCCTTATATTCTTTGAATGTCATAATTTTTCGCTAATTTTGTGCTTGTTAAATAGTTTACAAATATAATCAATTCTTTGGAAACTCTAGACATAATACTGCTCGTATGTTTCGTGCCGGCAATCATCACCGGCATAAGCAAAGGGCTTGTGGAACAGCTGGTTTCTCTGGCATCGCT
>DGUE01000064.1 GCA_002393895.1 Bacteroidales bacterium UBA4318 | reverse complement strand
CTACAAAATTCTTCATCGAATGATTATCTAATAACTTACAAATTTGGGCAATTATTGCTAAATTTGCAAGTTGCAGAAACCAATAATAATAAATATGAGAAAGAACATTGTTGCAGGAAACTGGAAAATGAACACTACAGTTCCTGAGGGCGTACAGCTCGCAAAAGAAGTTGTCGAAAAGAGTAAAGAAGTCCCCGCAGAGGTCGGCCTCATCGTAGCCACCCCTTTCACCCATCTCTGCCCTGTGGCCGAGGTGCTGAAAGGCACCCGCGTGGAGCTTTCCGCACAGAACTGCGCCGATAAGGAAAAGGGCGCCTACACCGGAGAGATCTCCGTAGCCATGCTCAAGTCTACCGGCGCCACCTGGACCATCCTCGGCCACTCCGAGCGCAGGCAGTACTACGGCGAGACCGATGCCAAGCTTGTTGAGAAGGTGAAACTCGCACTTGCCGAAGGGCTCAAGGTCATCCTCTGCGTCGGTGAGAATCTCGACGAGCGTGAGGCAGGCAAGCATTTCGACGTAGTGAAGGCCCAGACCGAGAACGTCCTGTTCAACTTCACCGCCGAAGACATGAAGAACATCGTCGTTGCCTACGAGCCCGTCTGGGCAATCGGCACCGGCAAGACCGCTACCGCAGAGCAGGCCCAGGAAATCCACGCCTGCATCCGCAAGGTGCTCGCCGGCAAGTTCGGTGCACAGGTCGCAGGGGACACCACCATCCTCTACGGTGGCAGCTGCAAGCCTTCAAATGCAAAGGAACTCTTTGCCCAGCCCGACATCGACGGTGGCCTGATCGGCGGCGCTGCGCTGAAGTCGGACGATTTTATCGGTATTGCGAAGAGCTTCTAAATCTCCACTACCGCATCCGCAAACTTCACTGCGGCCTGCCGGTGGGAAATAAAGATGATGGTCTTACGACCGTGATAGCTGTTGCAGAGATTCTGCAGCAGCTTTTCTTCTGTGGCATCGTCGAGTGCGGAGGTGGATTCGTCCAGGATCAGCACGCCGCCAGGGCGCAGCAGCCCGCGGGCAATGGCGATGCGCTGGCACTGGCCTTCGCTCAGGCCGCTTCCGACCTCGCCGCAGGGAGTGTCCAGCCCCTTTGGAAGCTCGAAAACGAAATCCGCCATGGCCGTTTTCAGCACTTCCCGCAGTTGATCCTCGCTGGCTGCCGGAGCTGCCAGCTGAAGATTCGAGCGTATGGTGCCGCTGAGAAGCGAATTCCCCTGCGGGATATACATGAAGTTGCCGCGGAGGGCCGCTCCGGCCTTCTTCCCGCCAACCATAATACTGCCATCCGAAGGGGTCAGGAGCCCGAGAATCAGGCGTATGAGGGTGCTCTTTCCGGCACCGGTAGGCCCTGCCACAACGGTGAAGGACCCCTCAGGGAAACTGCAGGAGAAATCCTTCAGCACCATCTCACTGGAATCGGGGTATGAATAGCTGATATGGGATACTTCGACTGAAGGGGCGCCCTCCAGCAGAACAGCTTCGGAAGATGGTTCTTTCTCCAGTTCCATCAGTTCCATCACACGCTCCACAGAGGTCAGTGCGAGGATGAATGCGGGAATCTGCCTGCCGAACTCGGCGATGGGCCTCTGCACCTGGCCAACCAGCTGGAGGAACGCGGTCATCATGCCGTAAGTCACGGTCCCGTGGATGATTCCGACCACACCCCAGATAAAGGCTGCGGCGTGCCCGGCCTGGAAGCCCAGAAACATCAGTCCTCGGGCTACTGCGTTGTAGTTCAGGCGTTTACGTGTATTGTCTTCGATATCCTCCTGGATCCATCCGAACTTGCCGAGCACGCGTTCAAGGTTGGTAAGGGTGAGCACCAGCACGCGGTGCTGCAGGCTCTCCTGCATGTGCTGCTGGAGTTCGCTTTCACGGGCGCGGATGCGTGCCATCAGCTTCCGTAGCTGGCGGAAGAACATCTTGGAGCCGAAAACGGCCGAGATCATGAGTATGAGCAGAACCCAGAGCAGCCTGGGCGCCAGGTAAAGCAGGTACACGGAGGCCGCGATCAGCTGGATGGCAGTAATCACCATGCCGGGAATGCGGCCGACTAGCAGTTCGGACACCACCCGTATATCCTCTTCGAGGCGGTTCACGGTGTCGCCTGAAAGGAAACGCTCGCGCCCGTCCCAACGGCTGCGCATCACGTGGGCAAAGGTGCTCATGCGCAGGATATTGCGGGCTTTCACTTCGCAGTAGGCATCCCACCAGTTGGCCAGTACGATGACCCCCAGCTGGAAGAGGAGGATGCATACGAAGATGATGATGCCGCTTTTAAGGGAAGCGTCGCTGACCCTGGTGGCAATATCTACCAGATGCTTGCTCGCCCACACGAAAGCCAGGGATGCGGCTATGCGCGCGATGCCTATCAGCACGCTCACGCCCATCCGCCACCTCACAGGCGCAGACATCCCGTACAGGGCTTTCATGCAGTTGCGGAAGCTTCTCATTCTTCTGCTATGCCTTCTTTGATCCAGGTGTCGATGAGCTTGTCCACATCTGCGGCGGCACGCTCTTCTTCCACCTCATAATTATCTGTCAGCAGCTTCACCAGGTCTTCTTTGGTGAACTCTTTCCCGGAAACTTCTTTCCAGAGGAATGCGGCTGTCTCGTTGAGGGTGATGAGTTTGTTGAAATTGACCTGGGAAAGGCCTTCTCCTACCACGATATTCTCGCCGAGCATCGTGCGCAGGGTGAATCCGTCTTTAATCTTCATATTGCTATTCTTCTGTATATTCCTAATAAATAACGTCTTACGGGTTTAAGCAGGCGCCAGATCCGGGCCTTGCCCGGAACCACGGTGCGCTTCCCCTTCACTATCCCGACCACCGTGCCCATCACGTCGCTTCTGCTGCACGACTCGGTGCCGGCTATGTTCCCGTCCCCCATGAGGGTGAGGCCGTCTCCTTGGATGCCGATGACGCGGTGAAGCACATAACGCGGGCCGGGAAGGCGCACCAGCACTATGTCTCCCACTTCCACGGATGCCTTCTTCTGGAGGCGGACGCTGTCTTTGCCGCCTCTGATGAAGGGAAGCATGCTGCTGCCCAGGGGCGTGAAGTTCACCTCGCGGCCCTCGTCCATCAGGCTGGCTGCCTCTTCCAGCAGCAACTCGTTTGCAACTACCCGTTTATCCATTCACCGTACTGTGGCAAAGTTCCGCAGCCTCCCTGTCCGGCAGGCATTCCAGCTGGAAAACCGGCACCTTGCCGGCAATCTTTTCCATGGTATCATGCCATCCGTCCGCAAGGGCCTTGAATGGCCTGAAAGCGGAAGATGAAGACATGAGAGTGGCGTATGCCTGGATAGGTGAGAGGCGTTCAATCTTGTTGTATGGGGCCTGTTTGAGGCTGACTATAGCCCCGGCGGGCACGTCCTTGGCCTTGTAGCAGGGGGTTTTCCCGCTCCACGGCGATCCGAACACACGCACGGCCCCGTCCGGCATAAGGCGGAGGATGGGATTGTCGTCGTTGAGGAGTTCAGTGCCCGGTATGTGTCTGATCCACAGGCTGCTGTGGGTGCTCTTGCCCGTGCCGCTCCTGCCCAGGAACATATATCCCTTCCCGGCGTTCATCACCACCGAAGAGTGCATCTCCAGGGCGCCCCTGCGGGCTGTGGAGAAGGCAAAGGCGAGCATCAGCGCGTTATTGAGGGCGAAATGCCTTTCGCGAGGGTTCAGGAACTGTAGCCGCACTTCGGAGAAATCCTCCTTCATCCACATGACGGACGCTTCCGGAAGATGTGGAAGAGGCTTCACACGCACAACCCATCCGCCTTCGGATTCGAAGAGGGCAATCTCCGGAAATCCCGGCCCGTCTTCGGTGCGGTACAGGGGCTTTTCGGGGAAGTCCGGCAGTGTGTCCTCCACGCTCAGGCAGAAGATATCCTCTTCAGCGCAGCTGCCCAGCTCGAAGGGGGCCAGGTTTGTCATTGCGAGTGAATCGAAGGAAAACCCGTCCGGCATGCTGATGCCGAACACGAAATCCGCTACTCTATATCTTTTTACCATAATATCAATATAATACCTGCACTACGGCCGCGATACGGCTTTCGGAAGACCACAGCCATATCTTGCTTCCTTCCAGTTTAACGACCTCAAATATAGTCTTTTTATAATGGAGATTGTCACCTGTGGTCCATGTTGCTGCACCATTTATTCTCTGGCCTTCGCCCGAGGGCATCTCATCCAGCTTCAGGATGAAGAAATCGGACATGTTGTCGGAGTTCACGCGGAACTCGCAATCTTCCCGGTTGAACCCCAGCTGGCAGGTGAGGGGGTCGTAGCTGAAGGTGACGTAGCCCTTGATCTCCATGCGCAGCTGCCCGTTCTGCTTAAAGCCTTCCGACAGGTCCGTCTGGCCGCATCCCCAGAAGAGGGCTGCAACCAGCAGGAAAGATATGAGGGCCAGCTTTCTCATTTTACCTGTATCTCTTTGACTATCACTTCTTTACTTCCATCCTTGCGGTCTATTTCGGCCTTCAGCAGACCGTTCCCCGGCACCTTCCACATGCCGTCTTGCCCGGCGCTGATAGGAATGCCGTTGAAGGTCCACCGGATCTGCTCACCAACACTGTTGTAGACCACGAGCGGGATGGCCGTCCCGGCCTGGAAACTGCCGTCCCTGTTCCTTGCGGCGTCCCCCAGGTAGATGAATCTGGCGATGCCTTCCCGGTGGTTCTTCGTGACGAAACTCCCGGCAGTGCCGTAGGATGCCCCGTCGGGGTAGTAGACGCTCGCCCTGTAGTTGTATGCAGTGCGTGGGGTCAGATCCCTTATCGTGAAGGAATAGGTGCTGTCTGTCGTGCGTATGCCGTCCTCCCTGTGAGCAGGGGAGCCCGGGGCAGACCATTCGAACTTGCAGCTGTCCACCGGCCCCAGCTCTTCCGTGACCGTCCAGGTGAAAGTGGCGCTGGTCTGAAGTATCGACTCCTTTATCATCCGCACCGGCTCGAGCGCTTTGAAGGAGATGTCCCCGTTCGCTTCCTTCTGTATGTCCATGAGGGCTATCCTGCCGGGGCTGAACACCTTCCGGCCTTCCCTGGGCCAGAATACGGCGGAGCTGTCGAGGGAGTCCCTGACCGCCGGCAGCAGCTCAGCGCCGGGGAACTCAGGATTGCAGTTCACCTGGTTCAGCCTCCATCTCTCCAGGGCGTTTAGAGTGCGCTGGTAGTAGCTCGAATAACCCGCCTGGTTCTCGGACCTGTCCACCCTGTAGATCAGCATGCCGCTCCCGCCAATATGGGCGTCGTAGCCCTCTGCACGCCGGTTTTCAATGAGATAATAGCGGTTTTCCACAAGGGTGGGGATCTTGAAATAGCGCCCGTTCAGGTGGATGGGCTCCAGGGTGTATGCGCCTCCGGTTTCCAGAAGCTCGCAGGCCCCGGTGCCAAGGATCTCCCGCTCAATAGCATTCAGGTTGGGAGGGGTGTTGCCGGAGTCGTTCTCCATGCCCCTGTCCATAATGCTGGTGATGCCGAGCCCGGGGCAGATGCCTCCGCTGGATTCATCGTCCGTGTCGTACATGTCCTTCAGCCCGAGTATGTGAGCGAATTCGTGGGCCAGGATCCCTATGCCGGCAGTCTCGCCCCCGGCATTCAGCTCGGGGACAATGGCGAAACCTGTCGGGCGGATACGCAGGTAGGGGATATCCTTGCTCTCCAGCTCGATGTACTGTGGCCAGAACTGCTCCGCCCCGCCTCCGGCATGCTCCGAGATGCCGGGTGTGATGAGGATGATATCGTTCACCAGGCCGTCGTTGTCGTTGTCGTAGATGGCAACGTTCATCTGGTCGTAGAGGGTTTTGTAGACCGTGAGCGCCATCTTGTAGGCAAGGGCGTCGCGGCGGAAAGACTGGTTGGAGCCGAAAGTGGTATAAGATCCGTTCACCATCACCTCCCTGTATACGTCGAAAACGAATTTGATGCTGTCCCGGAACTGCGCCTCGTAATATTTTGAGAGTTCTGTGGCCAGACTGTCCAGCTTTTCGTGCGGGGTGATTAACTGAAGGTCGTTGAAACGGATGGGAACGATGAGTGCCTTGTGCTCATTCTGCGCGAGTGCTCCCTGCTCTCCGGCCAGGGGCAGCAGTATGGCGAGGAATATGGCCAGCACACGTTTCATCGCCATAAAGTTAGTAAAAGAAGGGAAAAAAAGCAAAGGGCCGCCAGCCTC
>DGUE01000070.1 GCA_002393895.1 Bacteroidales bacterium UBA4318 | reverse complement strand
GCCTTGAGGGTGGCGTTCACCACGTCGATGCCGAGGGCTTCTACTTCAGCACCCTTCTTGGCGGCCTTCCAGGCAGTGTAGGCATCGAACTTTGCGAGCACGCCGAGCCATTCCTCTTCGGTGATCGCATCCTTCTTGGGGAATTCCGCGTCCAGCACCAGGGCTTTCAGGGTGGCGAAAGCGCCCTTCCATGCGGGGTTGATGCCGCCGTTCAGGGGGAGCTTGCCATCGGCAGAAGGACGGGCGAGGGGATAGGTGGCGATCTGGTCGGCCGCTGCCGCCAGGTCTCCGTCGCTGATGGATCCTACCTTATCTACCGATACATCCACCACGCCGGCGACTGCATCGTTGAAGGAGATGAGCTTGCAGCGCATGAAGTAGTCGGCAATCTTCTCCTTGAGTGCATCGCAGGCGGCGAGGGCTGCCTCGGTGTTCTCGGCGAAGGGGCCCTTCTCTTCGGCGGCCTTCCATGCGCTGAAATCTGCGCAGGCGGCATAGAATGCCTCGATCTGGTCGGCGGTGATGCCGTCCGCTCCGCTGCGGTCTTTCGCGGGAGCGGTGGTGGCGATGATATTCTTGATTGTCTCTTTGAGGGCTTCGTCGTCGGCGCTGGCCTCGGTGATGATTCCGTCGCCGTTGAACTGGGTCTCCGCGAAGATCTTCTCGTTGTCGGAGGTTTCGGCCAGAGAGATGCCGTCAGCCTCGATCTTCAGGTTGGAGAGTATCTGGCGGGCAGATTTCTCCAGTTTGGCGCCTTCTTCGTTCTCGGTGTTGAAGTCGGTGAATTTCAGGCAATCCTGCCCTTTGAGGAGCAGGTCGGGATCCTTGATCACGCCGGTCACCCATTTGGAGGCTGCAATCACCTCATCTACATGGATGCGGCCGTCGCCATCGGAATCCAGAAGTTTGAGAGTCTTTTCGTCAAACTCAAGACCGGTGGTAGGGCAGCTAAGCACCGTCCACTTCTTGCGGTCCAGCTCTGCGAGATTGGCAATGTCGGCGCCGCTCTCAAGTTTTACCCTCACGGAACCTCCCACGGAGGCATACTTCCAATTGTAAGTCTCTTTCATATCTGTAGTTTTTTAATTAGAATACCAGGACGGCCGCCACAGGATAGTGGTCGGAGATGAAAGGAATGTTTTCGTAAGTTTTGGTTATGGTCTCGAATGAAGGAGCGGCGCTGAAGCCGGACTCATAGATATAGTCGATGACGCGGTTGCCGTACTGCCCGGTGCCGAAGCCCTGGAAGGTATCCAGACTGTCGGTGACGGGAGCGATGTCGCGAACTGATTCCATGCGGCCTTTCAGCGAGTTGAGGCAGGGGTCTCCCAGGTCTACGTTGAAGTCTCCGGTAAGAATCATGGGATAGCCTTCGGGGTTGATGTCATCGATGCGGTCCACGATGAGCTTGAGGCCATTGGCGCGGGCTTCCTGGCCGAGGTGGTCCAGGTGCGTGTTGACATAGTAGTATTTCTTATTGTAGCGCTTGTCTTTGAGCAAGGCCCAGGTGGCGGTGCGGAAGCATGCGGCATCCCAGCCTTTCGAGGGCACTTCGGGAGTTTCGGAAAGCCAGAAGTTGCCCCACTTGAGCATTTCCTGGGTCTTTGTGTTCCAGAAGATGGCCATTACTTCGCCCTTCTGCTTGCCATCGTCGCGGTGCACGCCCACGTGGTCGTAGTCGGGGCAGGTTTCTTCGAGATAGTCGAGCTGCATCTTGAGGGCCTCCTGAAGGCCGAAGATGTCCGGCTGCTGATCTGCGATCATTGCCGGGGATGCGGGCTTGCGGATATCCCACTTGTGATCCCCGTCGGGAGCGGATCCTACGCGTATGTTATAGGATATGACCTTGAGAGTCTGTTCTCCTTTTTTGCAGCCGGAAATAACAGTGACTGCCGTGCAGAGAACCAGCGCGATGCAGAATAAGGTTTTTTTCATATTTGCGGTTTTAGTTTATCTACAAATGTAACTTTTTTCTCGCATTTGTCAAAATAAAAGAAAATCTCTACATTTGCAGTCCTGTTTTGGCACGATGCCTGGCAGGCACGCCTTGCAGCCTGGAGCGTTGCACCGCGTTAATAATGGAGGAATGGCCGAGTGGTCGATGGCGGCAGTCTTGAAAACTGTTGTACGGCAACGTACCGGGGGTTCGAATCCCTCTTCCTCCGCTTCGCTCCGGAAGAGGCTTCAAGCATGCTTGAAGCCCTTTTTTATTAGGGGCGCTGCCCCTAATGTACCCCGCGGCTCCCGGCCTTAGTCCTTCGGACCGGCCTCCGCCGTTCGCGCTGGTGCGCTCATTGCCAATCTTTGCCGTTCAGACCGGGACCGGCGGTTCGCCTGCCGGCTCAGGTTATTAGGTGCAACCGTAGGGAGCGGAATCCCGGAGGAAGAGGGATAAGGATATTCTTTCTTCTGAAAATATAATGGCTATTTTAGCAGGTTACGAGACTGTTCATTATTATCAAGCACGGACATCTGGTGAATAGCAATGGAGTTTAGTTTGCGCAGCCTTTCCGATTGCGGTAGTCCATCATTGATAAAGACTGCATTCAGGTTCTCAAGATTTGAAAGGCAAATGAGTTCATTAATAGAGGCATAATCCCGGATATTGCCTTTGAGATCAGGATTTGCGTCCCGCCATTCCTTTGCAGTCATACCAAACAGGGCCACGTTGAGCACATCAGCTTCATTTGCATAAATGATTGAAACCTGCCTTTCTGATACTTTCGGAGGAATTAAGTTTTGTTTGATTGCATCTGTGTGGATACGATAATTAATCTTTGAAAGCTCTCGCTTCGCAGTCCACCCAAGTAATTGCTGCTCGGCGGTCTTCAACCGTTGAAATTCTTTGACCAGATAAAGGCGGAATTCAACCGAAATCCAGGATGCAAACTCGAATGCAATATCGGTTTGAGCATATGTTCCACCATATCTGCCAGACTGCGAAATGATACCGATAGCCTTTGTCGACTCTATCCAGCGGGAAGGAGATAATGTAAAAGCATTCAATCCGGCTTGTTGTCTAAACCCCTCGAATTCGAGGGGGTTAAAAACCGGATTGTAGAGAGTCTCCCATATGCCGAGGAACTCTATGGTATTGCGATTTCGCATCCAGTTGGCAATCACACCATTAGGATCCATCCAATTCTTTTGGCGGGCTATATCAGTAATACAGATATAGTCAATACCATCCTTGGACATTGTCCTGATTGTCGTGTCTTTTACAACTATCTCGTTCTTCCTATCCATAGGTCACTCATTTTTACAAATATAGATAATTAGACCCGTTGTTGCAATCATACGGCAATAATAACTTGATGCGCGCAGGCTTCCCCCGGCCTCCACCGTTCGCCTGAAGGCTCAGCGCTGCATAAGCCAGCCGAGCATATTCGCACTGATTCCGAAGTTGATCGACCACGCGGGAGCGGGGGTGGGGAATGAAGTGTGGGCAACGTACAATCTTGTACGGATGGAATACTCGGACAGGCCACCGAAGGGATACCCTTTTTCTATGGTACGAAGGAACTTCCAATCTGCACACAGTCCGGCCTGGTATCTGAATCCCGAGATCTCATAGGAGTCAAGTTTGGGTTCGGAAGAACTTTCAGGATAATCGATGAAACCAACTCCGATACCGGCAAATGGAGAAACTCTCCACCACTGCGAATTATATATGCTGTAGCCAAGCGACAGCTCCATATTGCCTCCTGTTATCCTTTTGCCGGAATTCCATTTGTATGCGTCAAATTGGATATCCTTTTTGTAATGCCCTCCAAAACCCAATAATCCGCCCAAATATACATTGACCCGTCCGAAATTGAAATCAAAACCAAGATCCAGCCCGGCGATTGGGGTAACGTACTCGGCCAGGGCCCCGGTATAAAACTCGCCGCCTATGCCAAGGTGCATTCCCAAACCGAAACCGTCGGGATTGATCATTAAGTCTTCAAAGCCATCAACTTTCGTCTTGGAGAGTTCAGCGGAGACTCTTTCCGAATAATAACGCAAAGCAGTCGTATCAGTGCCCTGATGGGTCTTATCTTTCATCTCCTCGATGAAACTGTCCGCTACTCCTAAATGGAACTTGGCAACCGCACCGATATCCTTGAAACGTGCACTATTCATAACCTCTTTTTCAGCCCGTCGACCGCATACCTCAAGATAATCGAAAGCGGTTTGCATATACTTCAGAGACCACTGATTCCTGAAATCCGGATGGAACCAGGATGTATAGGGATTCATATAGACATCAAATGAAGGATAGTAGAAAACGGTATTTCCCTTCCTATGCTTTTCCATATTATAAGAGACCCCATACTCGAGATTCGACACTTTTGGCCACTCACTTTTCCTGGATGTGAAGTCCTCAAGGGTCAGGGGTCCGTCGCTCCAGTATTTCAGAGAAGACTCCATCGTTATCTCCGGAAAGGTCTCCGCATTATTTTTTTCTTTCGATTCCTTCGATTCCGGCACGCGCACGAACCAGCCGATTTTCGGAGTCAAGGCGAATGTGGCTATATCTTCTGTGATTCCGACCAGCCCTGCAACCAATTCCAGATCGCTTTCGCTGACGATATCTCCGGAAGGGGTGACTTCCTTGCATTTGAAAGGGACGCAGACGGTCTCCCGGAGCATGTTGCTCCCAATTGTAACCTTCCCGGGAGTCCGCCCCTTCCCATCATAGGGAAACAGTTTTAGGAACCAGCCGTCAAACTCAGTCAGCGTCACGGGCTTTTTGCTGCAGGTCGGGCCCTGGATTGTCTGAGGGCGTGTTTTCTTGACGATATCTTTCCAGAAGGATAAGTCCGGCGAACCTTCCGAGGCTTTGATGAACTGCTTCAGGATAGGCTCCAGGTCGGAAACCCACCAGCCCATTCCGAACTCTTTCAGCGAGAGTGTCTTATCCAGTACCTTCTGCCAGTCCTGGGGCGTGCCGGTGAGTGTAATGGAAGGAATGCCACAGACAATATAAAACAGATTATAATCGAAATAGGGCTTGACGGCATCCATCAGCGTCACCTCCGAGGCAATGCGTTCATTAACCCCGGTGGTCGAGAAATCGGCCACCAAAGTGGAAGCAAGCCCCTTGGAAGAGTATTTGTCTATCTGTGAAGTCCAGTTGCTGATAATTCCAGCCCAGTTTGCTTGCTCAGAGAAGGGATCGACGTTTGTCCAGACATCCAGATCCTTTTTCCCTTCGTGATCGACTAGCATCCTGCGCATTTTCTCCGGATTCTGATTCACATAGTAGCTGAATCCCTGCGAAATGACCATCCAGATGGCATCTGGGGTCAGAACCACGGGGCGATGCTGGCACCAGGCCCGGAGAAGCATCTGGAACAGCACGTCCTCCCCAAGATTGATAATCTTCTCGTCAGCAAAACTGCACGCGAGAATCGGCGGAACGTAAACGGAAAAGCCCTCGCCGGTGTGAAGCTTCTCGGCAACCTTTTTTCCGTTCCAACCCGAAAGGTGGTTTTTGGGCTTTGAAACCACATCCACTTTGAAGGTTATGGAACTCTTATCCTGGGCAGATATGCTCTGGCTCAATAAAAACAGAAGAAAAATACAGAATACTCTCATATTGCAAATGTATGATATTTACGACAAAAACACTATATTTGAGAGTTAAAAAACCAATAGCAATGAAGATCATCTACTTTATCGGTCTCGTCCTGGCAATCCTCGCAGTGATAGACATTTTCAAGAAGCCCATCGGCATCGTCGGCAAGATTATCTGCTCAGTCATAGTGCTCTGCACCAGCTGGATAGGTTTGGCAGTCTATTATCTCTACGCCAAGGACAAACTGACATCCTGGTTTAAATAAACCTGCATATGCAACAAATAATTGAATGTGTTCCGAACTACAGCGAAGGTCGCGACAGGGCGGTGATTGAGGCTATTGTCTCCGCCATTTCATCGGTCGAAGGAGTAAAAGTGCTCAACGTTGATCCCGGGGAGGCCACCAACCGTACGGTGGTCACATTCGTGGGTTCTCCGGAGGCGGTAACCGAAGCTGCGTTCCGCGGATCCGCCATGGCCAAGGAAAGGATAGATATGCGCCGGCACCACGGGGCCCATCCCCGCAGCGGCGCCACCGACGTGCTTCCTCTCATCCCCATATCCGGCATAACCCTTGAAGAATGCGCGGCACTTGCACGCAAACTGGCAGAACGGCTCTACAAGGAGCTCGGCATTCCCTGCTACTGCTATGAAGCGGCGGCATTCAAGCCGGAGCGCAAGAATCTGGCGGTATGCCGTGCCGGCGAGTACGAGGCTCTGCCGGAAAAGATGGCGGATCCTGACCGCAAGCCGGATTTCGGGGGAGAATACGACGACACCGTCGCTCGCACCGGAGCAACCAATGTGGGTGCGCGCAACTTCCTGGTGGCGGTGAACTACAACTTGAACACCACCTCCACCCGCCGTGCCATGGCAATCGCCTTCGACGTGCGGGAAAAAGGCCGTAAGGCCAGGGAAGGCGGAAAGCTCACCGGCAAGCTGCTGAAGGATGAAAACGGCAACCAGATCTGGACTCCCGGCACCCTGAAGGGCTGCAAGGCAATAGGCTGGTACATAGATGAATACGGCATCGCGCAGGTGTCCATGAACATAACCGATATCGATGCCACTCCGCTCCACGTAGCATTCGAAGAGGTCTCCCGTGCCGCAGCGGCCAGAGGCCTCAGAGTAACCGGAGCCGAGATAGTCGGCCTGGTGCCGAAGAAGGTGCTGGTCGAGGCTGGAAAGTTCTATCTCGAACGCCAGCAGAGATCTCTCGGTATCCCCGAAGAAGAAATCATCCGCATCGCCGTCAAGAGTATGTCGCTGGATGACCTCAAGCCCTTTGATCCGCGCGAGAAGGTTATAGAATACCTGATGGAAGATCCTGCTGAGATGGCTAAAAAAGAGCATCTGGTACGCCTCAGCGTGAAGGACTTCGCGAAGGAGACCGCATCCGAATCTCCTGCTCCCGGCGGCGGATCGGTATCCGCCTGCATGGGCGCATTCGGTGCCGCCCTCGCCACGATGGTGGCCAATCTGTCCGCCCACAAGCGCGGATGGGACGAGCGCTGGAAGGAATTCTCGGACGTTGCCGAGAAGGGCCAGGCCATCATGAAGGAGCTTATCGCCCTGGTAGATGAAGATACGGCCGCGTTCAATAGGATAATGGATGTGTTCGCGATGCCCAAGGGCACTCCGGAAGAGAAGGCCGCACGCGATAAGGCGATGGAGGAGGCGACTCTCTATGCCGCATCCGTGCCGCTGAAGACTATGGAAGCTTCGCTCAAGGCACTGCCGCTGGCGCTGGAGATGGCGGAGAAGGGAAATCCCGCTTCCGCATCCGATGCCGGAGTGGCTGCTCTGGCCGCAACCGCCGCCATCCGCGGAGCCGCGCTGAACGTGCGCATCAACGCCGCCGGCCTGACCGACAAGGCTCCTGCCGAACCGCTGCTGAAGCGGGCGGAGGCCATTATCGCAGAGGCCGAAAAGTTGCAGGACGAAGTGTTGAAAGCCGTAAACAATAACATAGGATGACCTTTCAAGAAGAAATACTGGCCGGCATTCCGGCGGGACTTCCGGAGCCAAAACCATACGATAAGGAAATAAACCACGCACCCAAGCGCAAGGACATCCTCACGGAAGAACAGAAAGTGCTGGCACTTAAAAACGCCCTGCGCTACTTTCCGGAGGGCCTTCATGCAACGCTCGCACCCGAGTTTGCTGCGGAACTTAAGGCCTACGGCCGCATCTACATGTACCGTTATCGTCCTTCCTATAAGATATATGCGCGTCCGATAGACGAGTATCCGGCTGAGAGTCGGCAGGCAGCGGCCATCATGGCCATGATCCAGAACAATCTGGACGAGCGTGTGGCCCAGCATCCTCACGAACTCATAATCTATGGTGGCAACGGGGCCATCTTCCAGAACTGGGCGCAGTACCGTCTGGTGATGCAGTATCTGGCCACGATGACTGACGAGCAGACGCTGGTGATGTATTCCGGGCATCCGCTCGGGCTGTTCCCGAGCCACAAGGATGCGCCGCGCGTGATAGTTACCAACGGAATGGTCATCCCCAATTATTCCAAACCGGATGACTGGGAGCGTTTCAACGCGATGGGCGTGAGCCAGTACGGGCAGATGACGGCAGGGTCCTACATGTACATAGGCCCGCAGGGGATAGTGCATGGCACCACCATCACAGTGATGAATGCCGCGAGAAAGCAGGGCGGAAGCCCAGCCGGCAAACTATTTGTCACCGCTGGCCTGGGCGGGATGTCCGGCGCGCAACCCAAGGCGGGCAACATCGCCGGAGTGGTGAGCGTTACCGCCGAAATCAACCCCAAGGCAGCCGAAAAACGCTTCCAGCAGGGCTGGGTGGATGAACTCCACAGCGATCTGGACGAACTCATCCCCCGCATCCGCGAAGCAGTGGCGGCACGCAAACCGGTATCCCTGGCATATGTGGGCAATGTGGTGGATCTCTGGGAACGCTTGGCGAAGGAGGATATGCACGTGGATCTCGGCTCCGACCAGACATCGCTCCACAACCCCTGGGCGGGAGGATACTATCCCGTCGGCTACAGCCTCGAGGAATCCAAGCGCATGATGGCGGAGGAGCCCGCACAATTCAAGGAAGCGGTGCAGGCATCGCTCCGCAGACACGTGGCTGCCATCAACAAGCTGGCTGCCAAGGGAATGTATTTCTTCGACTATGGCAACGCCTTCCTCCTGGAAAGCTCTCGTGCGGGCGCAGATATCCTCAAGAAAGACGGCAGCTTCCGCTATCCGTCCTACGTGCAAGACATCATGGGCCCGATGTACTTCGACTACGGCTTCGGCCCGTTCCGCTGGGTGTGCATGAGTGAGGATCCGGCCGACCTGGCCAAGAGCGATGCCCTCGCGGTGAAGGTACTCGGCGAGATTGCGGCCACTGCTCCCGCAGAGATAGCCGGGCAGATGCGGGACAA
>DGUE01000189.1 GCA_002393895.1 Bacteroidales bacterium UBA4318 | reverse complement strand
GTGGTCTGAGAATCGGTAGTGGTGAGATCTCCATTGTTAATGCAATCGATGACGGCGGAATATTTGCTGAGGTTGCAGCAAATCTGGCCGATACGGCCGTTCTCGATTGTATTTACCTGAGAAGCATTGTTCACACATTTTTCTATGTATGTTGCACGGTTGCAGGTCGGAACTATACCGCTGCAGCGGCCGATCTTGACCGTCATGGTTCCGTTGTTGACGCAATTCTGGATATGGTTGCGACCCTGGGTATCCTCATCGGCTTTGGTTGCAAATCCCACAATGCCACCATACATCACGCAACCGGCGCCGTTGGCGAGGTTGGCTCCGCCGTCGATATTGACTTCCAGATTGACTTCGCAATCCTTGACAAAAGATTCGTAGGCTACACCTTCGGCTGCGTTGAACTCACAGAACAGGAATCCGGCAATGCCACCGATGGCAAATCTCTTGCCGACAGTAGAACCGGCGGATGTAAGCTTACCGCTGACCTTCACGTTCTCAATGGTGGAGAATGCTGCAGTACCTACAACTACGCCGGCATCTGCAGTACCGTTTGCAGAAAGAGTGACATCAGCCTCAACATTCAGATTCTTGATAGTGGCGTGATCGATATAACCGAACAGGCCCCAGGTCTCCTGGTCTTCAAGAGTAGCCGTAGCCTTGAAGTTCTTTATTGTATGTCCGCCGCCATCGAAGACACCGGTGAACGGATTGCCGCTCTCGGACTTCACGGAAGAGGCGTAGTTGCCGTTGGTTGTGACAACTTTTCCAATCGGAGTCCAATTCTCTACGCTGGCCAGGTCGATATCAGCCTGGAGTTCCACCTCCATCTTGGAGTTCATCCAGCGGATGGGAGCTTCACCATTGTTGACAGTATTCACGAAATCGAGGAATTCGGCGAGGTTGGGAATGCCGCCAATGCTGGCATTCGGGTCGACAACTGCGGTGTGTCCGAGCTGATTGATGGGCACGGATACCGAGGTGTTACCGCCGGAAATCTTGATTTCACCACTGCGGGCATAAGTCGTTGTCGCTTCGTTCTTATAGTTCGAGGCGATTGTCAAAGAAACGATGGTGCTTTGGCCACCACCCACGCCCTGTTTGGTGTCGGGCGTGACCCAGTCGGGCGCTGTCAGAAGCCAGTAAGGAGCATCGGTAGTAATCACCAATGCCTCCACACCGGGGTTGTTGGCGGCCACATCAGTGATCGCCGCACGGTCGACCGTGATGGTATAAACTTTCTTTTCCTGCTCCTTTTTCTGACAGGAAAACACCATCACCGCTCCGAGGAGCACGGTCAAAAGACATTTAAAAACTTTCATAATGGTTTTATTGGTTATTGTTTCTCTCTTATGAGTAAATAAGTCATACAACTGCGTTCTCCCTTGGAATCGCTGGGTCTGTTCACTATTCTTCCGCTTCCGGAAGCCGGGTTCCAAACCCACATGGCAGAGGACCCGCCTCCGTCCATCACGGTAACCCATGCGCCTCCGAGCTTTTTGGAGATACGATACATTTCATATCCCCTGACGCCGAGGGAGTACCAGGTCGGGGAGATCTGGCGTCCATCCACCTCAACTATCCAGACCTTCTTGCGGTCGGCGCTGACGACCGGCCAGGTCTTCGGATCGTAGGCCGTGTAAAGGCTGGAGCTCGAGCCTGGTGTATTGGACGCATCCTGCCCGTCCGTCATCAGTTGATACATGGTGGAATCCAGTGTCAGGATAGGCTTCGAGGCATCTCCATCAATGGATATATCGCATTTGAACTCCACCGTATCCCCCACTTTGAGGAAGGCAATCAGGTTCTCTGCCATCTCTCCGGAAAGGGCGATGCCCACCCGGTTCTTGTCTGTAATATACGGCTTCTGGCTAAGAGGCGTGTTGCGGCCATCCCTGATCTCCACGACCCTGGCGGCAGCATAGCCCTTGTTCACCAGCATTACGCCGGACGTATATTCGCATACCACATAGAGGGCATTGGGAGCCAGGTCGTTGATTAGATTAGGATATGCCGGATACGGAGTACGGACATAGTGCGAAGTAAAGAGGGATGCCTGATACTTTTCGGAAGTATGGCGGAGCAAGGTGTCGTTGACGGAATAATAGGAGAACTCCTTTCCGCCGGCCTTGAACTTGCCCGTAAACTTCTTTATGCCGCAGGATGCCGTCCTGTCTTCGAACACGGTAAAGCCCCACTTGTGATTTCCCAGGGCATTGACTACATTGGGATTATTGATGTACACAGGGCGGCCTTCCTCAACGTGGAAACCGCGGGAAATACCATCATTCGAATCGAAGTAGCAACAGTTGGTGCCAGCGAGAATCCTCTGTCCCTCGGCACGCTTGCGCACGCAGAGTTCGGATAGCAGCTCGCGCTTGTTCTTTCCATTGTTTCCATTGCCGTTCCCATTGGGATTAGGGACCATGTCTCCTGCGAAAGCCGAAGTAATCTCGATTCCCGGGTCCTGCAGGTCTATTTCAAGCACACGCACCTCGCGAGGCACATTCGTGCAAGAATAATGGTAGTAAGTAGCACCGCTATGAAGCTGCCAGCTCTCCACCTCTTCCCAATCGTAATATCCGTCCTTGGTTACGTCGACGCTGTTGTTCTCGATGTCGTAGGCACTTTCGCCATTCATCATGGCATTCTTGATGGCATCCGGGGCGCTTCCAACAAATCCGTTGCCGGTGTTGGATGCGACATTGGCCTTGATGCTGTTGTGGGAGCATAGCCATCCCGGACCGTAATTGCCTTCTTTCTTTGCCGTAACCGTGCCGTAGTGGGTGCAACCCTTGATAACGCCGGAATTGTATCCCACCAGACCGCCGGCCTGGGCTACGACCGATGTGGTTACGTCGCCCTTGTTGACGCATCCCTTGGAGGAAGCAGGCTCTCCGCCTACAGTCGAGTTTGAATCCATATAACCGGCAATCCCGCCAATGATGAGATTGTTTCCGGTCGCGCTCGTGCCGCTGACGGTCAGGTTGGCATTGTTGGTAACCTTGTTGAGCGTGACGGTCAGGCCATAGCCAAGGATGCCGCCGACTCGGACCTTTCCGCTGTTGTTACCGGTGAAGGTCACCTGGCTCCCTTCGCTGCCGAAGGTAAGCTTGGAGATGGTGATTCCGCGGGCGTATCCAATCAGACCCGCATGCGGATACTTGGTCACATCCACGGTCCAGTTGACATTCTTCAGGGTCTTGCCGTTGCCGTCGATGCTATAGGTCAAAGGAACGGCTTCCGACCCTGCGGGAATCCACTCCTTAATTGAAGAGCAGTCTATGTCGTTGAGTATCTTGACCACACCGTCTACGAGATAGGGCGTGATGGAGCCCTCTCCTCTGGTTGCCTTGGCAAAGGCGAGAAGGTCTTCCGCGGTGGATATACCGCGTGAGCCTCCCCCGTTCAAGTCACCGGCGGCCTGTTTCACACTGACCTCGATGCTCTCATTCCCGAGATTCGATACCGTCAGGACACCCGTACGCTCCGAAGTGGTCTTGTTCTCTTCAACGTTAATCGTCAGTTGCGATGCCGTAGGGCCTCCCTTACCGGACGCAGTGACAATCTTGAGCCAGCTCGCGGAACTGCGGGCCAGCCAGTCGGTCGATGAGGTAACCGAAAAACTCTTCTGCTCTCCAAGCGCCAGGGCTTCGGCGGAGTTCGGCGACACCGTAAGTGGCACCTCTCCGCCGTTGTCCACCGGCTGCTCCTCACCGCAGGCACATAGGAACAGTGCCAGGATGGTAGAGAATAGCATTATCTTCTTGATAGTCATATTATTATTGACTCAGCCCGTCATCCCAGCCCGGATTCTGCGTCAGGGCATACTCTGTAAGGGTACGCTGATCTGCAGGGATGGGCCAGAGATAGTCACGGCCTTCATTCCAAACATAATCTTCTGCCGCCCAGTAGGTCAGATAGCCTGAGGTCCCGTTGCTGAGAGTGAAACCGCTTCCCAGCTGAATCTGGTTGGTAGAAGGAGCCTTGGTGCTGCCTTTGGCACCAGTGTAAACATAGAGGTCAGCCTTGCCGTCCTTATCCAGGTCTATATCGACACCCACCTGGTCGGCAGCAATGTAGATACCCTGGAAACCGCCCGTAGCCTTGGGAGTCAGCAGTGCGCCTTCTCCCCAGCGGAGCATATCCCACTGGCGGAAGCCTTCGCAGAAGAGTTCCACTGCGCGTTCGCGGCGCACCTCCAGGATGGCTGCCTTCTGGGCGCCCTTGGCATGAGGATAATAGCTCTCCATCAGGGCATCTGCAGTTGCAGGCACGGCCGTAATTCCTGGCATGCCCACGCGGGCACGGATCACGTTGATAGTCTTGGCGAGATCCTCTGCAGTCAACTCTCCGAGCTCGGCCTTGGCCTCCGCATAGTTCAGCAGAACTTCCGAATAACGGATCAGCGGATAGTCGGTAGTGGAGGTGGTAGCGCCTTCATGGTTGGTATCGGAGATGAACTTGATGATACGGAATCCGTTGAAGGTCCTTTCCCATGACAGCTGCTCGGTCTTGTGGAGTTTCGTGGTCTCATCGATGTCCGCCATCAGATAGCCGGGGCCCTGTATGGTCTGGGACAGACGGGGATCGCGGTTCTGGAAAACATCATAATAGCTGAGTGTCTGCCAGCCGGTACGGTCCTGGATAGGAGTTCCGTCGGCCTGCAGATAGTGGTTCACCTGCCTGAGGCTGGCACTGCGGTGCTGGTTCTTGAAGTCGAACTGCAGCCCGTGACGGACCTTCAGGTCCACGTTGTAGCGGCGGGAAAAGATGGTCTCGTCCGTCTCTGCATCTTCAAGAATGAAATACTCGCGGTAGGATGCATCCGTCGCGGCATCCGCCAGTTTCAGTGTATTGCCGGTGTACAGTTTGCGGGTGCCGACAATCTTGCCGGCTGCCTCGGCTGCCTGGCGGAGGAAGTAGTCGGAAGAGATGACTACGCCATCCACGGTCTCGGAATCGCTGGGAACAAAAGCACTCCCTGCATGATACTTACGGAAGGTTCCTTCGAAAAGGGCAGCGCGGGACTTCAGTGCGAGTGCCGCATCTTTAGACACATGGTACACTGCATCGGAAGGCCAGCGGGCCGGGAGCATTTCGTAGGCCTTGTCCAGATCCTGGAGGACCTTATACATCACGTATCCGCGGGAATCGCGGGGCTTGTTCAAATCTTCAGTATCTCCCGATCCGATCACGTGGTCGTACCAGGGAATATCGCCATACTGGCGCACCTTCTCGAAATAGAACCACGCACGGAAGAAATAGCAGACTCCGTCGAATCGGGCCTTTACCGCTACGTCGGAGCACTTGTTGTTCTCCAGCATGTAGTTTATGTTCCGCAGAGGCTTCCATGTGTCGGCGCTCCAGGATTTTGAAGAAGGAGTCCGGGTTCCCTTCTGAAGGGCGCTCAGCGACGAAGATGAGCCGTTGTCATCCGCATTGAGTTCCACCAGGTCGCCGGGATCCGGAAGGATGTCATTGTAGAATTTATTGGCCCAAAGGTCGAGTTCACGCTCGGAAGAGAAATAGGTATCCGGCGAGAGGCTGGTTTCGGGCGACTTTGTCAGAAGGTCCTCGCAAGAGGAAAACGCCATTGCGGCGGCCAGGAGGACGAACGGTATGATAATCTTTTTCATAGGCATCAGAATGTTACGTCAATACCAACAGAGAAAGTCTTGGAATAAGGATAGATGCAGTCCTCGCTGATGGAGGATGTTGCAATTTCCGGATCGATGTACCTGGTGGCCTTCTTCATGGGAGAATAGTACCAGAGGTTTTCGCCCGAGAAGTAGATGCGGGCCTTCTCCACCATCTTGCTCTTGACAGGAAGGGTGTATCCGATGGTCAAGTTCTTCAGACGCAGATAAGCAGCGTTCTGGAGATAGAAGTCGGAGGTAACGATATTGGAAGAGTTGGCGATACGGCCGCGCTGGCGGGGATAGACGATATTGCTGTTGTCTGCACCGGGTTCGGCCGACCAGCATTTACCGGCAAAGTCCGTGGGGAGGAAGGTCGGGCGCTGATAGGAATAAGGGCCCCAGAAATAGATGCAGTTGTAATTCGGCATCCAGTCCATCTTGCCTACGCCCTGGAAGAAGACGCTGAGGTCGAAACCAAACCAGCTGAAATCTCCCTTGAATGCGTAGTTGTAGCGGGGACGGGAGTTACCTATCACCTGGCGGTCTCCAGGATTGTCGAGGGTATTGTCGCCGGTATTGATCTTGTTGTCGCCGTTGAGATCCTTGTAGATGATATCTCCGGACATCAGATGGTTCCAGGGAGCAACCTGGCCCTTGATGCCCTTGTTGACAGTCGAGAACGAATCGATTGACTGCTCATATGCAGCAGCATCTTCATCAGTTGCGAATACACCGTCGGTCACATAACCCCATATATCTCCGAGGCGCTTGCCTACGTAGTTGTCGCTGAGAATGTTCTTTTCGTTCTCGAAGCGGGTAATATGGGTAACGAAGTCACCGAGGGTGGCGGTAACGCCATAGTACATAGGCTTGCCAAGCACTGTTTTATGATCTTTCCAGCTGATAGCCAGCTCATAACCCTTGGTACGAAGGTCTGCAGCATTCTCCTTGGGAGCAGACTCGCCATAGACATAAGGCAGAGACATTCCTGCAGTCAGCATGTTCTTGGTGTCACGGATGAAGAAGTCGGCGTTTACCGTCAGGCGGTCCCTGAGGAATCCGAGGTCAAAGCCCAGGTTCTTGGAGATGACCGTCTCCCAGGTCAGACTGCTGGATACCGGAGCATCTGCATAAGCATAACCGGCGTTGGTGAGGCCGTCGAAGGTATATCCGCTGAGCAGACCGGTCTTAAGTTCTTCCCAGTAGTAGTAATTGTCCACCTGCTGGTTGCCGAGGGTACCGTAACTGACGCGGACCTTGGCATTGCTGACATAAGGTTTGACCGGGGCCCAGAACGGCTCTTCACTCAGGCGCCATCCTGCGGATGCTGAAGGGAAGAAGCCCCAGCGGTGACCCTTGGGGAAGCGTGAGGTGCCATCGTAACGGCAGCTGACTTCCAGCAGATAGCGGCCCTTCCAGTCGTAATTGACGCGGCCGAAGAAGCCCAGCGTGCGGTAAGAAGAGTTGGACTGGGAAGCCTTTTCGATTTCGCCGTTCGCCATGTTGATATAAGAAAGGACGTCACTCAGCGAGCCTTTCTGCTGAATGGTAACGCTGGAACCATAATAATCGTCGTAGTTGGCACCGAGAGTGGCCGCCACGTGGTGATCTCCGAAGGTATCGTTATAGGAGAAGTACGCATTCATCACCGTACCATCCTGGTAGTAACGATACTCCCTGGTGAAGTCATAAACCGAACCGTTGGAGAACAGGCCTCCTGACAAACCGTTACCGGAATACATGCGCTTATTGATGTTATCGTAGCTGTTGGCGGTGGGAAGGCTGCGGAAATTTGCCCTGCGGTCCCTGCGGCGATAGGTGTAGTCGGTAATGAAATCCAGCCCCTCCACGATGTGTGCAGTGAGTCGGTTGGTCCAGGTCCAGTAGTTGTTGATGTTCATGTTATGGTTGCGGCCGTCCATGAGGGTTCCGGCACGGCCGGACATCAGAGGAGAAGTAGCATCTGCCATGAAACCAGGGACCATCGCAATGGTGCCGTCAGGATTGTAAGGCACATAGTTCGGGCCCACGTTCTGGGTCACGTTCCAGAGAATACCCTGGCTCACATAACCGGTGGATCCGTCCATCTCCCAGAATCCGCCCCAGTCGTACTGGGTGCGCTCCAGGCTGACGTTCGAGGAATAGGTCAACCAGGGAGTGATGTTGGCATCCATTTTCGCGCGCAGCGAGAGGCTGTTGTAGATATCCTGCGCCTCGCCGGCAAAGAGGCCTTCGCGATATAGGTAACGGGCGGATGCGTAGTAGCGTGCCTTGTCCGTACCTCCACGCACTGTAACGTTGTGCTCGGTCTCGGGACGAGTGCGGTTGAATACGAATCCGTACCAGTCGAAGTTGCCGAGATAAACATAGCTATACGTTCCTGTCTCATCCGGAACAACCCAAGGGCGGGTAGGATCTTCCGTCACGTCGTTACGGCGATCCTTCAGCATCTGCATCTGCTCGTCAGAGTAGGTCCAGGCGCCATAACCCTTCAGGGTCTTGTAGAAATCGTTGGTCAGAGTCACATAGTCGTAACCGCAGGTCATGAAATCGGTAGACGTGGTATTGGCGGATATGCTGTAGCGGCCGTTGTAGGTGATCTTCGCATCGCCTGCGCTGCCGCTCTTGGTGGTAATCAGGATAACACCCGCGGATGCCTTTGCACCATAAATGGCGCAGGCAGAAGCATCCTTCAGCACGGAAATGCTCTCGATATCATTAGGGTTCACCTGGGTGAGCGAACTCTCGATTCCATCTACCAGAATGAGAGGGGAACCGCTGTTCAGCGAAAGCTTGCCTCGGACGTTGACGCTATAGTTGGTGCCGTCGATGGAACCGCTGGAGTTCGTGATAATCAGCGAAGGATCGGCACCCTGAATGGCCATGGCCGTGTTGGTAACTGGACGGAAGTTGAGTTCCTTGCCGTCGATAACCGAAACGGCGCCGGTCAGGTTAACCCTCTTCTGGGTACCGTAACCGACGACCACGAGTTCTTCAAGAACATTGTTTTCGGAGGTCATTACGAAACGGAAAGGCTGCCCCTCGCGTCCGGAGATTTCAAAGTCCTGATCGTCGAAACCCAGATAGGAAACCGTCAGGACTACCGGGAAGGCAAGTTTGTCGATGGCAAATTCTCCATTGTCATCGGTCAGGGCATATTTGCCCGATTTTCTGTCGACGACGGAGGCGCCGATGAGTGCTTCCCCGTTACGGTCGACCACCACGCCCCTGAAAACGGTTTTGGAAGCCGCATTCTGGTAGGCTGGCTTGGATCTGGTTACGGACACAGTGTTGCCCGTAACTGCGAAGTCCAGATTCTGCCCGGCAAAAATCTGGGACAGAACCTCGGAGAGCGGAGCATCTTTTGCAGAGACGGATATCCGCTTCTGCAAATCTACGTCATCCGCATTGATTACGATGGTGTAATTGCCCTGACTCTGGAGGATGGTCACTGCCTCCTGCACGGAGACATTCCTCGCATCCATTGTCACATTCTGTGCCCCGAGTTTGCCCGGGACCAGAAGGGCCGTCAACACCAGCATAGCGCGAAACATGCGCAGATAGTGTGTTATTCTCATTTTAGAGGTTGATAATGGTTAGTAATTTTTATATATGGTATATTTTATTTTTTTCCGTACAAATAAACCGTCCCGTCTGAGCGGACCACAGTCAGGTTCCCGTTGCGAGAGAGCAGCTTCAGTATTTCGTCCAGATTCTCTCCGTTGGTAAAGAAGGCCAGGAAACGCTGGGATGCTACACTTGCATCAGCCACCACGATCTGGGTCCCGAAAGAGCGCTCCAGATCCGCCGCGATGTCCTTGAGCGGGATATTGATAAAACTGAAGGAGTGGTTATCGTTAAAAGTCTTGAACCCGTCCGTAGAAACCTTTCCAAGGGACACTGCGCCAGTATTATGGTCGAACTGGGCGATGTCGCCCGGCGCCATTCGCACCTCTCGCCTACCTTCTTCCGCCGGGAGGATGAGGCTTACGGATCCTTCCAGAAGCACGACCTCCAGCATAGTGGCATCGCGGTATGACTTCAGGTCGAAGGTGGTTCCGTGTACCCGTATATCAGCCTCACCGGAATGGATGACGAAAGGGTGCTCTGCATCCTTGGCAACAGACGCCACAACCTCCCCATCCAGGAAAATCTCACGCTCTCTGCCGGTAAACTCTGCAGGCCAGGTAACGCGCGACCCTGCATTAAGCACCAGATTCGTGCCGTCCGGGAGCGTAACTTCCCGAGTCTGGGATATGGGGACTGTAAGTTCGTTCCAGGCAACAGGAGCAGGATCCCCATGAAGTTTGTAACCAAGAGTGAGTGATGCGGGTATGACCAGCAGCAGGGCCAATACAGCAGCTGCGAGCCACAGGATGGGACGACGAGGGGCGACTCCCATTCCGAGCCTGTTGCGCACAGATTTCAGGGCTTTGTCTGAAGAAGCGCTTGAATCCGAACGGTTGCTGTCAAAATGCTCATCCAGGAGTTTCCGAACCATAGGATCGTCCATGTGTTCGGCCAGGTAAAGCTGCACATCCAAAGACTCTTCTTTGGATAGAGTTCCCTCCAGATAGGCCTGAAGAATATTGCGGGAAATGTTCATACGATCTATGTGGTTTCCCATATAGAACGAATAAAGAGCTTCCTCTACGTAATCTTAATTGAGAAACTTGCGAATATTGTCGAGGGCCAACTGAATATGCTTTTCCACAGTACGGACACTCAGTCCAAGGCTGCTGGCAATCTCTTCGCTTGAGAGGTGCTGGAAACGACTCATCTCAAAAACGCTTCTCCGCTGGGGCGGCATCTGCTGAACAGCCTGGATAAGCCTGGATTGAGTTTCCGCGAATTCCGCCAAGTCTTCAGCGCGATCCGAAGAGGGCTTTTCAGACGGAGTGTCCAGATTGTCCATAACAAGAGTGCGTTTCGACCTGAAAACATCCAAAGCACTGTTGCGGGAAAGCACGAGCAGGTAGTTTTTGAGAGACTTTGAAGGGTCGAGTCTGTCCCTGTAGAGCCATAACCTCATAAAGACTCCCTGGGCGAGATCCTCGGAGAGCGCAATATCCTTTACAAGCGCCAGCAGAAACCTGCACACCTGAGGATACCACCTTAAGAAAAGGGCGTCGAATGCCCGGTCGTCCCCACTGCGGACAGCAGCAGTCAGTTCCGAATCAGACATCATCCGATATTTATCTCTTTTCCCGCTCATGTTTCAGATATGGCAAACCTTAGATTTGCAGCGTAGT
>DGUE01000033.1 GCA_002393895.1 Bacteroidales bacterium UBA4318 | reverse complement strand
CCCGGGGAAGGGCTTGCCGCTTTCGTCCGCGACCTTGCCGTAAACCGTCAGGCTGGTCTCTTCTCCGCTCCCGTTGTCATCTCCACCATCCGGCGGGGGAGGAAGTTTGGATCCGTTCTCCTTGCCGCACGACACTATCGCTGCGGCAGCCATCAGCAATATAAACAGTCTCTTCATGATCATAATCTTTCTGGTTCCGCCCATTCTTCGGACATATCGTAAGGCATACGGAAGACCGTGCCTTGCTTGTCGCAGAAATACAGGCAGGATTGTGTGAATTTGTCCGGGTTGCCATCGGCCCAGAAGGCATAAAAGCCATCTGCGGCATACCAGGGGCGTCTCATATAGCTTTGGTTGAGCTCGCTGTCTTTAGTCAGCTGGGCTTCCTTTGTCCAGGTCCTGCCCTTGTCGCTGCTGCGCCATTTCACCACCTCGCCGCCGGTGCCCCAGTACTGAGGCCCAGCATCCGTGGGGGCTATCACCACCCATTCGTCCCCCTCTACCCAGAGGCTTCCGGAATCGTAGCAATGGGTGGAGGTGGTTATCAGCCCTTCCTCCCAGCTGCTTCCGGTCCAATGGATCACGTGCCACTGGCGGGTGCCTCCGTCGGGGCCGGTCAGATGGTTCCTGCTGGTAAGGTAGAGAATGATGGGGTTGCCCTCGGAGTCGAAGTTGAGGTCCTTTATGTAGCAGTTATGTTCTTCGGTGCTGATCTGGTAGTCCCGCACCAGGCAGTTGGAGTAGCGCTCCGTGACCGGCACCTTCACGGCCTCGCCCGCAGCGGTGGTCCAGGTCTCCCCCCAATCCTCCGACTGGAGGTAATAGATGTTCGTGCGGGTGTCCACGTTCCCGTTGATGTGGCGGTTGAAGGCGGTGCACAGCTTGGTGCCGCAGATGTTGCTGATCTGGTAGTGTCCGGAGTTCTTGTCCCCGCTCTCCTTTATGCTGGCCAGCTGCCTGTAGGCCGTCCATTCCACTCCGTCGGTGCTGGTGCGCCAGAAGAGCTGGCGGGTGCCGTCGTAGCGGGTGAAGAAGAGGAAGAAGCCCTTGTCGGGATGGTACATCACCTGGGGATAGGCCATAATGTCTTCGTTGATGTATTCGAAGGAGGTGATGTCGTAGGGCTTGCGGCTGCGGTAGCGGATGCCGTTGCGCTTGTTGCTGCGGCCTGCCACGAACACCCAGATGAATCCGTTCCTGTCGATCTGGATGGTAGGATTGTCGTGGGGGTCGGCCACCCCGAGCTCGCCCTTGTCCATTACTATGCGCGGCTTCTGGAGCTTGCCGGTGCGGTGGTCGAAGCATCCCACCATGCACAGCAGATACTTCTTGTCCTTGGCCGGAGTGCCTCCGTAGACGAAGAAGGTCCTGTCTGCGATGGGGGAGTAGATGGCCATGGGGATGTGCTTCATGGTGTAGGTGGCGAAACCTCCGGAGTATTTGGAACCGTAGGAGGATGCGGCCTGCCCGAGGTCGAACCAGATGCCGCGGTAGCCATCCACCGTGGGGTTCAGGGGGATGTCGCCGGATACGATGCCCTGCTTGATGGTGAAGGCCGGTCCGTAGAAAAGGTCTTCCATCATCTCTTCGGGCTTGAACGCCGGCCGTGCGGTGATGTCGGAGGCTACGTCGTTCAGGAATGCGGCGGAAGCCTCGTTCTTGTTGATGAAGACGGATTTGCCGTCGCCTTTGATGTCGGTGTATTCCAGCTGATAGCCGTAGTAGCAGTAGTGATTCACCGCCTGAAGCGCCATCGAGGCGCAGGCGCCGGAGAAACTGCAGAAATTGACGCCCCCGCCGGGGAGGAAAGACTCGTATTTGGGGCCGTAGACCACGAATTCCACCGTTCCTGCCGGCTCCGGGGCACCATCCTTCAGCAGCGCCACCGGGCAGGAATAGGATTTCTCTTCCAGCCCAGTGATTAAGAAGGCCCCGTCCTTGATCTGCCCGACAGGATATACCAGGGCGCCCGCAGCCTCATCGATGGTGATCGCTATGCCGGAGATGCCCGAAAGGGTGCCTGTGCAGACGATCTCCGCCCTGCCCCGGCCTCCGTAGGCCTTGAGGGTGATATCTGTGGAAGGGTTGCCATCATCCGGAGGCACATCCGCTCCGCCCCCTCCGCCGCAAGCGGCAAAAAGGATGGAAAGCATCAGGAACAATGTGCTTTTCCGGAGCATCGGTCGGGCCTGTTACTCTACCAAACCTACTCCGGGAATAACTGCGACGGTCTTGCCGGCGGCATTGCTGAGGTAAGACCATTCGGACCTGGAAGGGCCGGGGTACACCGCCGCCACCCGCAGGAAATAAGACTGGCCTGCAGTCAGGCCGGTGATGATGGTGGCATCGTTGGGGCTGGAGCTGACGTTCACCGTCTTCTCTATGAGGGTTTCGCCTTCTCCGCTGAAGAAATACTCATCTGAAGAAACCTGCACCTGGAAAGAAAGGGCACCGTCCTCGATGGGCGCGGATGCATTCCAATACACGGCGAGAGCTCCGGCAAAAGAGTTCTTGGCATCGTAGGTGACGGCCATCGGGGCCACGAGTTCGCCGGATCTTGAAAGGAGTGCGTCCCGCACAGGATCCTGGGTCTTGCAGGAGAAGAGGCAAAGCACGCAGAATGCCAGGAGAATCAAAGAGTTCTTCATTATGGGTTAAAAGTTAAAACTGCCAGTAATTATATCATTAGCAAATATAAGAGAAATAAAGCGCATGCGTAATAATTCATATATTTGCAGAACAATCAACGCATTATGAAATCTCTTTATTTGGCAGCCATCCTGCTTCTTGTTTCCAGTGGTGCATCCGGCAGTTCCCTGAAGAAAACCGCCGACCGTGTTTTCGAAAGAGCGGTCGCCCAGTTCACCGCGCTCGACGCGAGGGTATCGCCCGACAAAATGCCTGTCACCTTCGAAAAAGGCAAGGTCAAGGATGGCAAACTGAACGATTGGACCAGCGGATTCTTCCCCGGCTCGCTCTGGCTGGTTTATGAGTACACCGGCAATGCCGACATGCTGGAAATGGCAAAACGCCAGACTGCCAAACTGGACGGGATCATAGGGATGCATACCCACCACGACATCGGTTTCCAGGTGAACAGCAGCTTCGGCAACGGGTACCGCCTGACCGGGAATCCCGCCTATCTGGAGATGATGAAAGCCGGGGCCGAGAAACTCAGCACCCGTTTCAGCCCCGTCGTGGGCTGCACCCGCAGCTGGAACCCCGGCAAACGGTGGAATTTCCCTGTCATCATCGACAATATGATGAACCTGGAAATCCTTGCGGAAGTGTCCCGCCTGACGGGGGAGGGGAAGTATCTGGAGATCGCCCGCATCCACGCCAATACCACCTTGAAGAATCACTTCCGCCCCGATGCCAGCACCTGGCATGTAGTGGCCTACGATGAAGAAACCGGTGCGGTGGTGAAGAAGCAGACATCGCAGGGCTTCAGCGATGAATCCACCTGGAGCCGCGGAGAGTCCTGGGCACTGTACGGATTCACCATGATGTATCGCGAAACCAAGGATCCGGCCTATCTGGAGCAGGCCCGCAAGGTGGCGGCATATATCATCCCCATGCTTCCGAAGGATGGCGTTCCGGAGTGGGATTTCAACGCCCCCGGCACCAGGCACGCCTTCGACATGAATGCTGTCGGCGCCCCCAAGGCATCCGATTACAAATGGCGCCCCGGGGATCCGGTGCTGAGGGATTCATCGGCGGGAGCCATCATCGCCTCCGCGCTGGCGGAACTCTCCACCTTCACCACCGGCAAAGAGAGCAAGCGCTACCGCAAGACCGCTCTCAGGATAGTCAGGACCCTGGCATCCCCCGAATACCTCGCCGAGCCCGGCGAAAACGGCAATTTCCTCCTCAAGCACGGAGTCACCAACCTGCACAAATGGTCAGGGGTGGATATTCCCCTGACCTATGCAGACTACTATTTCCTGGAAGCCATCCAGAGGCTCCTGAAGCTGGAAAACTAGCGTTTCTTTTCTCCCAGCACGCACCAGCGCACCAGAGGGATGCGGCGGATAATCTCGTATAAAACGGGGGATAGGGTGAATACCGCCACTGCCAGTATGGCGTACATCGCCAGCGGAGGCAGGGTGGTGTAGGTCTTCATCATATATCCCAGGCTGGCCACCACCAGATAGTGGACTATGTAGAGCCCGTAGCTGGAGCGTGTCATATAGGCGGCGAAACGGCCTGTGCGATCGAATCTTGCCTGGAACCATCCCATCATGGCAAGGCACGCGAGCCAGCCGTAGAGGCAGTTCAGAGGGCTGTCGAGATACTGTGGCGAGGTGTTGTCCTGGCCGAAGGTGGTGCCGATGAGGATGCCGCCGCTGATGATGGCACAGACCATCAGGGGAATCCATGTCTGCTTGACTTTCTGCTGCACCTCATCGTGAGAGAATACGAAGTAGCCGAGCAGGAAGGGAACCATATAGAACAGGGGCTTGTAGAGGTTCAGAAGGCCGTCCAGGGACTGTGGACGGGGATTTCTGATGAGAGTCTGCTCTCCTGCCCAGAAGAGGATTCCCAGCAGGATGATGGCTACGATTCCCGCCTTTCCGCACCAGTTCCAGAAGCGGTCCCTGCGGTCCAGGGCGCGCAGCAGAAGCAGCACTATGCAGAGCAGCCACAGCACCTGGATGAACCAGAGTGGCCCTATGCCGCTGAAAGCCATGATAAAGTATTTGGCAATGGCTGGAACCCCGTCGAAAACACCGGTCCTGGCGGCGACTACGGTGTTGAAATACCCCACCATCCAGTGGAATACGAAGAGGCCTATCGTGCCCGGAACCAGCAGTTTGCGGGTGCGTGCGCCGAACCATTTCCCTACGGGATATTTGTCCAGCGCATAGCGGGCGCTGATGCCTGCCAGCAGGAACAGCAGCGGCATGAACCACGGGCTGAGAAAAACGATAAAGCTGCTGAGCACCCGGTCTCCGCCGAAGAAAATGTAATTCGGCTCCTCCCAGACGTTCCACGCCATCGCCGCATGATAGGGCACCAGCAGCAGCACGTCTGTCCACCTTAAATTGTCGATAAAATGCTTCCTCATAAAAACCTCACAGCTTGTTCAGTAAACCCTGTTTCAGCCCTATTATATCATAAGCAGCGAGGCGCTGTCAATTCCGCGATAAACGGCTTTACATTTCCCTAAAAGTGTGCTATAATAAACACGAGCAAAGCTCATAAAATAAAGGAGGGAAAGCTATGCCGCTGCCGTTTCTTATCGGAGTGTTCAGTTTTAAGGGAGAGAAGGTCAGGCAGGCCGTTAAAAAGCAGGAAAAAAATATCGCTAAGCTAAAGTCTAAGGAGAGCGAGTGCGCCGGCGCTATGCAGGCGCTCGAAAGCTTGCAGGAGGAGATCGTCGGAAGCTTCGGCAGCGCCCTCGAGCGCTTTGACCGCGTTGCGAATAAGCCGCGGAATATCGCCGACCTCTCGGTCGTCAATGCCGCTATGCCGCCATTCGACCCCGACGGCATCAGAAAAGCCGCCGCCGACCCTAAGTGGTTCCTCTCGCAGCATATCTCTTCGGCAGGAGAGTGGATGCTGCCGCAGGACGCAGCCCTCGAGCTCTCGCAGGACGCCGAGACTTCCGCTCAGAATGCCGCCGAGAGCGAAAAGAAGCTCTTCGCAGCCTTCGATTATTACGAGACCTTGCAGATACTCGCCGAGCAGTACACACAGTCGCTCGCAAGCATCTTTGATCTGTGCAAACGCCACGAAGCCGTCCTCGATCAGATGTATCAGAAAAACGGCAAGACCGACTGGAACGACTTTGGCGATGCTCAGAAATTTGCAGTCCAGAATTTGGTACAGTTGATGTCGCTGCTGTATGATATGTGTCAGGTGAAGCTCGCGGACGACGACTACGGCGAGGGCATGAGCAGGATAGACTACGCCACCGCCGCCGACAGAATGAAGACCGCCGCCGACTATTGCTCGGACAGAGGCTTCGAGTACGACGGCTCGCGCTATGACGTTGTGCTCAAGGGCGACGCCGGAGGGTATTTCTCCTATCGCTACAGGCTCGGGGACAGGCTCTTTGAGCTGCTGCCCGTGACCGAGGAGCAGGTC
>DGUE01000149.1 GCA_002393895.1 Bacteroidales bacterium UBA4318 | reverse complement strand
TGAACTTGTTGGTCCAGATGTCGTTTGCCTTCACCTCGTTGGTGGTGGTGACATATGTTTCAAGGGCACGCGCCACAGTTACGCCCACTGCCAGGATCTTGTGCCCGGCCCTCTTGGTGGAGTTGATCTTTTCCGCCGCCTCTTCCGAGATTATCATGCGCTCCCCGTCCATGCGGTGCTTGGAGAGGTCTTCCACATCCACTTTGCGGAAGTGCCCTATGCCCATGTGGACGGTAATGAATGTCTTCTCTATATCTTTGAGAATCATCCTGTTGAACAGCTCACGGCTGAAGTGCAGGCCGGCCGCGGGAGCGGATACCGCACCCTCATGCTCCGCGAAGATTGTCTGGAAATTCTCCACATCCTCGGGGGTGGGATCCTCCTTCACCCATTCGGGAACAGGAGTCTTGCCGAGGGCGAAGAGATTCGCCTTGAACTCATCGTAAGGGCCGTCGTAGAGGAAGCGCAGGGTCCTGCCCCGGGAGGTGGTGTTGTCGATAACCTCGGCCACCATGCTCTCGTCTTCTCCGAAATACAGTTTGTTGCCAATACGTATCTTGCGGGCGGGCTCCACTATCACATCCCAGAGTTTCTGCTCCTTGTTGAGCTCGCGGAGAAGGAAAACCATGATATCGGCACCGGTCTTCTCCTTCTTGCCAAGAAGCTTGGCGGGGAAAACCTTGGTGTTGTTCAGCACGAAAAGGTCCCCTTTTCCGAAATAATCGATGATGTCCTTGAAAAGCCTGTGCTCGATTTCTCCGCTCTTGCGATGGAGAACCATCAATTTGCACTCATCCCTCCAGCGGACAGGTTCGGTCGCGATGCGGTCCTTCGGAAGGTCGAATTTGAATTGCGATAATTTCATTGTTCAGAAGATAGAAGCTTTTATTATACGTCTGAACAGGGGGAAAAGTTTCACCTAGCTTCGCGAAATACTTCCAAAATGGAAGGATAGGTGTCTGCAAGGAAGGGAGGAAGGCTGGATTTCGCCACCCAGCTGGCCTTGGTGATGTCTTCTTCCCGCTGCGGAGTAAGGTTCACGGGATCGGTGTAGAGCATGTCGTACCACCAGGTATGCTTCAGATGCCAGATGCCGTCCCGCAGGTAGCAGTGGTCCGTCACGCAGATCAGGCCGCGCAGTTCCAGTTTATCCACCCCGGTCTCCTCCTGCACCTCGCGCAGCGCCGTCACCTTGATGTCTTCGCCATCCTCCTGATGCCCTTTGGGGAGGTCCCAGAGGCCGTTCCGCTTGATCAGGAGATAGTCCCCGCGCCGGTTGCTTACCAGCCCTCCGGCGGCATTGACCTCCTTGAACTCCGCGCACAGCCTGTGGTAAACCTTGTCGGTGTTGGCGGCGGGGATGTAGATGCGGCTGAGCTCCGCGCTGGATTCGAACATAAGCACCAGGGTATGGATGTCGATTTTCTCCCCAAGATGGAACTCCACGGCGTTAGGGTCGGAGAGAGCCTGGTCTTCCGGGTCGCAGATGATGATGCAGCGTTTTTCGAAGTATATCCTGTGCATATAAAAATTGCTATCTTTGCGCTGGATTGCAAATTTAGCAAATTTACTCTTATGAGCGCACAATACAGCAGCAAACACGGCATAGTTCCCCGCCCCCAGGCCGAACTCTACATGGCCTTCACCGACATGCGTACCTTCCTGGCCATGCTCCCGGAAGATAAGAAAGAGGGTGTGACAGCTGATTTCGACACCATTACCGCCACCGTCCAGGGCTTCACCATAGGAGTGAAGGTCACGCGTCGCGAACCTTATAACTATATAGAGCTCCAGGACAACGGCGCCCCCTTCCATTTCATGGTCTCCCTTCATTTCGACCCGGCCGACGATCCCGGCAAGACCGATTTCCACATCGACCTTCTCGCGGATCTGAACGTGATGATGAAGATGATGATAGGCAAGCGCCTCCAGGAGGCTCTCGACAAGGTTGTGGATGGACTCTGCGGTAACATCGCTTAGGCTCAACCCCTTCAAGGGATGCGACGGTCCGGACGGCGCTCCGGTGCCGTGGAACCGTTATGGCCGCGTCCTGTCCGAACGCCCCAACTTCACCCTCGACCCCCTCTTCCACGCCGGCTGTTACTACGTGCAGGACAGTAGCGCGATGTTCGTCGGCCACCTGTTCAGGGAATTAGCTCTGGCAGCGGCGGAAGGTGTACTCCCTTCGGATGCCATATCCGCCCACGGATGTAGTGGGAGGGGCCCAGCTCTGCTGGGAGGGGCCGCGAAGCGGTCGGCTCGAGAAGGGAGTACACCTTCCGCCGTCAGACCGCTCCGCGTCTTGGATCTCTGCGCCGCACCCGGCGGAAAAACCACCGACATCGCCGCCTCCTGCCGCGAAACCCTTGGCGACGCCTTCGAACTCACCGCAAACGAAGTCATGAAGGCACGCGCAAGCGTCCTCGCCGACAACGTGGCCGTCTGGGGCGACCCCAACGTAATAGTCACCAGCGTGGACCCCGCCATCATCGGCCGCACCATGAAAGGCTACTACGACGTAATCGTGGCCGACGTGCCCTGCAGCGGAGAGGGGATGTTCCGCAAGGACCCCCGCGCCGTGGCCGAATGGAGCCCGCAGCTCCCGCTCATCTGCGCAGCGCGCCAGAAACGCATACTCGCAGACGCCTGGCCAGCCCTCAGGCAGGGAGGCATCCTGATCTACTCCACCTGCACCTACGAAGACTGTGAAAACGACGGCAACCTGGAATGGGCCGCCCGCGAACTCGGGGGCGATATCATCCCCCCGGAAGATGAATTCGCGGAATACGGAGTGCGCCTGACCCGCCACGGAAGCCTTCTGAAAGCCGGAGAAGTGCCCGGAGAAGGGCAGTGGGCCGGGGCGCTGGTAAAGACCTCCGAAGCCCCTTCGGCCCGGTGCAGACCTGCCGATCTGAGGCCCCTGGAAAGCAGGATGCAAAATTTTGACGGTCCGGAGCCCAGAGTGGAACTGGATTTGCAGCAGGCATTGCGGTACCTTCACAGGGATACGCTGTTCCTGCCGGAGGCCCCCCTCGGAATGCTGGTGGTATGCTACCGCTCGCATCCCCTTGGTTTTGTGAAGAATTTAGGCTCAAGATGCAACAACCTGTATCCCAAGAGCCGCAGAATCCAGATGGACGTATGAAAAAACTCATGGCGATAATACTCTCTGCAGTGTGCCTGGGCGCGACCGCCCAGACCGCGGAGCAGTTCAAGGAAAAATACGAGCGTCAGGTGCGGAGCGTGGGTGCGGATGGAGTAGGCGTGGAGTACATCCTGGGCAGGTGGAGCGATGCTTTCCCCGACGATACCCGCATGCTCGAAGCGCGTTTCAACTACTATCTCGCCAAATCCCGCAGCGAAAAAGTGCAGATTGTGGATGCGGAGCGCTATCTCGGCCAGAAACCCGTGCTCAGCCTCAAGGACAGCCTCGGTAAGAAGGTTAACTATTTCACCGTGCCCGTGTTCAACGACTCCCTTTTCCGCATCAGCCAGAAGAGCATAGACAGGGCCATCGAACTCGCTCCGGATGCCCTGGTGTACCGCCTCGACAAGATCGGCGCCCTCGCAGCATACGAAAAGGACAGCCCGGATATGGCCGCAACCGCAATGCTGGACCTGATAGACTACGATTCCACCGTGCATCCCGGCTGGACCTTTGACGGGCAGGCAGTAAGCAGGGAGGAGTTTGAATCTGCCGTGCAGGAATACTGCTTCCTGTTCTATCGCATCGGCAGCCCCAATTCCTATGAGTCCTTCCGCATTCTTTCCGAGAGGATGCTCAGGCAGAACCCGAAGAACACCCTTTTCCTGAATAATCTCGGGGCATACTGGCAGGTGGCCCGCCACGACGACAAGAAGGCTGCGAAGTACTACAAAAAGGTGTTGAAACTCAACCCCGGGGACGAATCCGCCACGGCAAACATGAAGATTATCGAAAAAAACAAACACAAGAACAAATAGTATGAAAAAGATCGCATTGTGTATGATCGCACTTATGACTCTGGCGGCTTGCCAGAACAAAGGGGAGAAAGTCCCCGCATTGGACCTCTCCAACCTGGACACTTCGGTTGCTCCCGGTGAAGACTTTTATAAATACGCAACCCACGGCTGGCAGGAAGCCAATCCCCTCGGGGCGGAGTATGCCCGCTTCGGCTCCTTCGACCAGCTCCGCGAGAACAACGTAACCCGCCTGAACGACCTGTTTGCCTCCATGTCAACCATGGAAACCAAAAAGGGCAGCATAGAGCAGAAAATCGTAGACCTCTACAAGCAGGGCCTCGACTCCACCCGCCTCAACAACGAGGGTGCAGCCCCGCTGCAGAAGTATATCGCCGAAATCCAGGCAATCAAAGACAAGAAAGAGTTTGCACAGGCCGTTGCCAAACTTCACCTCGAGGGTGAAGGCGGATTCTTCGGCGCATTCGTCGAGGCCGACCTCATGGACAGCGACAGCCAGATTCTCTACATCAGCCAGGGCGGCCTCGGAATCGGCGACCGCGACTACTATGTGAAACCCGAGAACGCGGCTCTCAAGGAAGGGTACAGGATATTCCTTAACAAGGTCCTCACCCTCGCAGGCGTGGAGAATGCCCAGGCAGTGGCCGACAACACCGTTGCCGTTGAGGATTACCTCGCGCAGAACTCCTGGACCCGCGAGCAGGAACGCGACTACACCAAGCTCTACAACCCCATGAGCACCGAGCAGATAATCTCCGCCTATCCCGGATTCGACTTCGCCGCCTTCTTCGAGGCAGGAAAGCTGCCCGCACAGGAGAAGATCATAGTGGGTGAACCTTCCTTCTTCAAGGCATTCAGCGACTACGTGGCCGAAACCGACCTGCAGGTGCTCAAGGACTACCTCCTCGCCCATCTCGTGAGCGGTGGCTGCGGTGCCCTCAGCGACGATTTCTACTCCGCCCAGTTCGACTTCTTCTCCCGCCAGATGGCCGGTATCCAGGAGCATAAACCCCGCTGGAAGAGGGCTATGGCCGTTCCCAACGGAGTGCTTGGCGAGGCTGTTGGCAAGATGTATGTTGAGCGCTACTTCCCCGAATCTTCCAAGAAGAAGATGACCACCCTCGTGAAGAACCTTCAGACCGCTCTCGGCGAACACATCGACAGTCTCGACTGGATGGGCGACGAAACCAAGGCAAAGGCCCATGAGAAACTCAACAACTTCACCGTAAAGATCGGATATCCCGATAAGTGGAAGGACTACAGCACCCTCGAGGTGGACCCCGAAAAGAGCTACTACGAGAACCTGCGTGCAGCTAGCCGCTGGTATGTCGCAGACAACCTCTCCAAGCTTGGCAAGCCCACGGACAAGACCGAATGGGGCATGACTCCCCAGACAGTGAACGCCTACTACAATCCCACCACAAACGAAATCTGCTTCCCTGCGGCCATACTCCAGCCTCCGTTCTTCAATCCGGATGCGGATGATGCCGTCAACTACGGCGCCATCGGCGTGGTGATAGGCCACGAGATGAGCCACGGATTCGACGACCAGGGCCGCCTCTTCGACAAGGATGGCAACATGACCAACTGGTGGACCGACGAAGATGATGCCAAGTTCCGCGCCAAGGCAGAGGTGCTCGCAGCCCAGTTCGACGCAGTTGAGATTCTCCCCGGCGTGCATGCAAACGGTCACTTCACCCTCGGTGAGAACATCGGCGACCACGGCGGACTCAGCATCGCCTACACCGCCATGGAGAACGCCATCAAGGGCAAGAACATCGGCCTCATCGACGGCTTCACTCCCGCCCAGCGTTTCTATCTCGGCTATGCCACCGTGTGGGCCCAGAACATCACCGACGAGGAGAAGGCCCGCCTCACCAACACCGATCCCCACTCGCTTGCAGAGAACAGGGTGAACGTCTCGGTGCGTAACTTCGAGTCCTTCTTCGAAGCCTTCGGCATCAAGGAAGGCGACCCTATGTTCCGTCCGGAAGAGGAGCGTGTACACATCTGGTAGTTTCATAGCATCCAGACTCCGTTTCAAAGGGAGGCTGGCAGTGATATCCATCGCTGTCAGCTTCCTTGTAATCATACTTTCGCTGGCCGTCTCCGGCGGATTCCGCAGGGAGATACGCGGGGGAGTGTCCTCGCTCACCGGTGATATCCAGCTCACATCCCCCTCTGCAAACATCTACAACAGCGATGTGTGCATAAATGCGGATTCGACCTTCATGGATGAACTCCTCGCCCGCAAGGGCGTCGAGGCGGTCACCCCCGCCATCTACCGCGCCGGCATCATCCAGAACGGGGAGGAACTGCAGGGAGTGCTCTTCAAGGCCGTTCCCTCCCGCGACAGCGCAGCACTTCAGATCAGCATTCCCCGCTCCCTCGCCCGCACCCTCCGCCTGAAGGAGGGCGACGAGGTCCGCGGCTATTTCATAGGGGAGAGGGTGCAGATCCGCAAGTTCACCGTCGGCAGCATCTACGAAGGCCTTTCCGACAATTCCGGCAGCCCGGTGGTGCTTGCGTCCTTCGAAGACATCCGCCGTGTGAACGGCTGGGAAGAGGGAAAGGCATCCGCGCTGGAGATTACCCTCCAGGAGCGTTTCCGGGACCGCCGCCCGCAGAAAGCCAAGGCCGTGGAGATAGCGGGATTTGCCTATGGAAGGGCTTCGGAAGATGATGACCCCACGCTGGCCATCGCCGCCGCCGACAAATACTACAATCTCTTCGACTGGCTGGACCTCATCGACTTCAACGTGCTGGTAATCCTTATACTGATGGTGCTGGTGGCCGGATTCAACATGATTTCCGGTTTGCTTATCATGCTCTTCCGCAACATCTCCACCATAGGCACCCTGAAGGCCCTCGGAATGGGGGACCGCGGCATAGCCGGGGTTTTCCTGCGGGTGTCCGCCAGGGTGGTGCTCAAGGGAATGCTCCTTGGCAATGCGCTGGCGCTTCTCTTCTGCCTGGTGCAGCACTTCACGCATTTCATCCGCCTCAATCCCGACAACTACTTCGTGTCCTTCGTGCCTGTGAGCGTGAACTGGATACAGGTTCTTGGAGTGGATGCGGCGGCCTTCGCGGCAATCATGCTGCTGCTGTTGATTCCGTCGCTGTTCATCGCCCGTGTGGATCCCGCCGATACGGTACGTGTGAAATAATTGTTAACTTTGCAGGCTATGACTGTGCTTTCCAGAATGTGGTTCCCCGCTGCGGTGGTCTCTGTTGCCATCGCAGCCACCGTCGCAACCACCGACCCAGTGGAAAGCACATATGTGGTTTGTCATCCCGAGCAAAGCGAAGGGATCTCCCCCCTGCAGGACACCGTCAAGTACCCCCTCGGGGCCTACAAACTCCGCCGGCGCGGCAACTTCGACGCCGCATCCCTGCCGGACAGCGTGCTGAAAGCCCTCGGCATCACCCTCTCCTTCGAAGAGGAAGACACCATTCCCCGCATCTTTGCGCGGGATACCATGGTGGTGCCGGATTCCCTCCGGCTGACGGATCCCTTCTGCTATAAATATTATGTAGCGCTGCTCGATTCACTCACGCACCGCATAGTGAGCGACTCGCTTCTCCGCTCCTACGACAGCCTTATGGTGGCGGAAGATACCCTTCATGCCCGCCTGGATTCGGCAGACCGCTACATGCTGGATTCCCTCTACTACCGCGACTCCACCATCCGTGCCCGCGAGGCCTTCCTGGCCTGGTACAACGGCCTCAGCAAGGAGGAACGCAAGAAGTACGACTATGAGCAGAAGGTAAAGCGGAAGATGGCGATCGCAGACTCCCTGAATGCCATCAAGGAAGAGAAGCAGGCAAAACGAGACAGCATACGGGAAAGCACTCCAAGGGTGCTCCAGACCTTTGCCATTCCGGATTCGCTTAAATACAAACGCCTCATAACCTGGAACGTGGACCAGGAGTTCCACGACGTGCACGCAAGGGTTCCGGACACCACCTACAACCACTATTTCTACGACTACGCCTTCCGGCGCGAGGATGTGAACGCCACATGGCTGGGAGTGGCCGGCTCGGCCGTACAGCCCTACAACTACTTCAAGCGCAGGGAAGGGGACAGCCCCGAGTTCTACTCGTTCTACGAGCCGTGGAGCCAGAACGCGAAGAACATGCAGATGTTCAACAGCAAGACTCCTTACACCGAACTCGCCTACTGGGGAACTCTGATGGCCGACGATGCCAAAGAGTCGGACAATCTGCACATCTTCACAACTCAGAACATCCTTCCTGCCTGGAACTATTCGCTGCTCTACGAGCGCTGGGGCGGGGGAGGAATGCTGAACAACGAAACGGTGAAGAACAAGACCCTGGCCATAGGCACCAACTTCATAGGTGAGCGCTATCTGATGCACGCCGGCTTCATCTCCAACAATGTGACCCAGAACGAGAACGGCGGCATAGTGAACATCACGGATGTGAGGGATACCACCATCGACGCCCGTGAAATGAGGGTTATCCTGGGCAAGGCATCATCGCAGATCAAGAAGAAGACCCTGTTCCTCAACCAGCAGTACCGTATTCCATTCACCTTCATCAACAAGTGGAGGGCCCGCAGGGATTCCACTTTCGTGCCGGACAGTTCTGAAGACATCACTACGGCATTCATAGGCCACAGCACCGAATGGAGCAGATACGGCAGGCACTACACCGATGCCATCTCCACAAGCGATGCCACCGGCCGCGTGCTCTACAACAATGTTTTCAACTACGACCCCACAGCATCGGACGATTCGCTCGGGTTGACGGAACTGGACAACAAACTCTTCATCCGTCTCCAGCCGTGGTCGGCTGATGCAGCAGTGGCCAAACTGGATGTCGGCATAGGGGACAAGATTCAGACATATTACAACGGCGACAGCACCGTCACATCCAACCGCTTCCGGGGCAATTCGGTTTATGCCTATGCCGGGGCAAACGGACGGCTTTTCCGCAACATGAGCTGGAATGCCCGCGGGCAGCTTTATCTGGCAGGATACCATGCCGGAGACTTCAACATACGCGCGAATGCGGACTATCGTTTCTACCCTTTCCGCAAAGCCCGCACCAGCCCGGTGGCCTTCGGCGCGGAGTTCAGCACCTCCCTGCGCGATCCGGACTACTACCAGAAGATCATGTATTCCAACCACTACATCTGGAACAACGATTTCGGAAAGACTTCGGTTACCAAGGTGGGCGGGCACATCGACATCCCTTACTGGAAGCTCTCCGCCAGCTTGAACTACGGCCTGCTGGCGAACAATGTCTACTACGACACCCTCAGCATCGCCAGGCAGAATGCCAGTGCGATGAGCGTGCTTTCCGCTACCCTCCGGAAGGATATAGTCATCGCCAACTTCCTGCATCTGGACAATCAGCTCCTGTTCCAGCTTTCTTCCAACGAGGAAGTGCTGCCGCTGCCGCGCCTGGCCTTGAACGGGAAGTACTTCATCCAGTTCATAGTGCAGCGCGATGCTCTCAAGCAGAGGGTGCTGGAGATGCAGATAGGAGCGAATGTGCTCTACAACACCCCGTGGTATTCGCCCGCATGGAATCCGGCCCTGGGCGTGTTCCACAACCAGAACAAGGTGCGCTACGAGAACGGCCCGATTATCGACCTCTTCGTGAATGCCCAGTGGAAGCGCGCCTGCATATTCATAAAGATAGAGAACGCAGCCATGCGTTGGTTCGACACCGCGGATTATTTTTCCGCCCACCGTTATATCAACACCCAGAGGATAGTCAAGTTCGGCCTTTACTGGCCCTTCTATACGCAGCCCGGTAAGGGAGGTTCTTCAAGCAGAGGATCTGCTGTCGGCGGAGGAGACTTGGGAATGCCACGTAGTGGTGGGACCGGTGGGACAGGCGGTGGCATGAGACAGGCAACGAGATGAGAAAGGAACCCCACAGCATTGCAATGATTATCCTGGTCCTGGCATTGATTGCCGGGTCCATCATAGCGGACGGATACTCCCGCAAAATAAGGCTCTCCCGCGTAGAGCCGGTAGTCACCGACACCCTTCCGCGAGGGATGTGCGCCAACTACATTATCAGCCCTTATGATTCCCTCATAAAGGTTTATTCCGACTCCGCCGGCCTGGACTGGAGGCTGGTAGCGGCCGTCATCTACCACGAATCCAAATTCGATAACGACGTGCGCTCTCACCGGGGCGCCGCTGGACTCATGCAGATGATGCCCGCAACGGCCGAATGGCTGGGTGCGGATGACATCACCGATCCTATCGAGGGTGTGCGGGTAGGTACGCTGTATCTGAAGCGCCTGCACAATGCATACCGCGGCCATACCGACGATCCCCTCGAGCGGACCAAATTCGCCCTGGCAGCCTACAACGCCGGCGTCGGCCGCATCCAGGACTGCATCAAATTTGCCGCCATCAAGGGAGTGGATTCCTCCAGTTGGGACAACATCGTGGCGCTGATCCCCGAAATGTCCGACGACTCCATCCTGGAGCTGGATACCATCAAGTTCGGCAAATTCAAAGGCGTGGAAACCATCGCATACGTCGACAACGTCCTCTCCAAATACGAGCAATACAAGCGCCGCGCCGCGCGTTAAAAACAAAATCTCCCAGGCAGATGGCCTGGGAGATTTTGTTTTAGTTAGACAACAGGATTGCCGCCGATACCTACGATGCGATGGGCAACCTGACGAGGAATTCCCGCAACGGTTTGGAATTCTCCTACAATCTTGCTAACTTGCCGGAAAGTGTAGAAGGGGCGGACGGTGCGAGTTTGACATACAGTTACCTTGGCCTCTCCGACTTCGGCGCCCGCTACTACGACCCCTACACCTGCAGATGGACGACGAGGGATCCGTTGGCGGGAGCATCGTGTGATTTTACCCCATACGGTTATTGTCATAGCAATCCTATTAACCTGTTTGATCCAGATGGTAATTCTCCCCATGTTTTGGGAGGAGCTATTGTGGGGGCGGTTGCTGGTGCCACAATAGGAGGAATTATTGCTCTATATCAAGGAAAGTCTGGCCGTGAGTTCTGGGGCGCCGTAGGTGGTGGTGCAGTTGAAGGCGCTGTAGATGGCGCAATAGTCGCCGCAACCGGAGGAGCATCTATGTTTGCACAAGGTGCCAAAGGCTTTGCAAAAGGCTTTGCAAAAGGAGCTACGATAGGCGCCGTAAGCAGTATGGCAGGAAGTGCCACCGAACAATTAATTGAAACAGAAACTTTCGAAATTGAAACAACCGCTGTTGCAGGAGTATCTGGTGCGCTATCAAATGGCGTCAGCTCTGTTATTGGAAGAGGTATTAGTAATAAAGCAAAAGAGCTGGTTAATAATATTGATAATCATTACAATTCTAATGCAGTTCAAAACGAAATTAGAAAGGAAGTAAAATCAGAGATGTCCAAAGAAGGTCGTTCGATGGGACCCGCAGGGAAAAAAGAATTAAATAATAGAGTTGCCAATCGAACCACCATTCAATCTGGTTCTGCAAAAGCGTTTGTTAATGGTTCCGCTTATACTATAGATAAAAGTCAAGAAAGTGCTATTGGTTGGGGAATGTAGAAGCTAACAGAATGGACTCATGAACAGATCTCGAAATAAAAAGTATTCCGAATTTACCATTTGCAAAAGTGATTATTATAAAAATCAACTTTTGCAAATGGTAGCAGCATTGCTTCTTGCGATTGCTGTTACACCTTGGTTTCTTCGTGTGAAACCTAGTGCTCTTATAGTATATTTTGGTGCTATTATTCCTCTTCTTATTCATGATTTTTACAAGTATTGTAAAACTCTGAAAGAAAACACAACAGCGGTGTTTCTTAATAAGGATGGGGTTAAGATATTAGATAATAGTTTCCATAATTGGGATGAAATAGAACATGTTAAAGTCCGCATTGCTAAAAGAGAAAAGGATAAGTTCGAGTATTATTTTTATCTAAAACTAACGGATGGTTTAATCGAACGGTGTCCAATAAGTAGCTACATTTTCTCCCTCATTGCCTTTCGCCATAGGATTAATTGTGTGTTAGATTATATTGGGCACCAAGACAAGTATATTTATGATATTCCATCAGAGTGGGATCTAACATTTCATTTAAAAAGGGTTTTGCAACAATATAGTGATTGAAAAACTCTCCAATAATGTCAACCAACTCTCGGGCGCGTATGATGTGACCCCCAAAAGTTACATCTGGAAGATGGAAAAGGAACAGCAAAACCAATAGTATTAAATGAAAGAAAATAACAAACGTAAGAAGAAACATGGACAATCAAATATGATAGATCCTCGAGTGTTTCTACTTTTGATATTATCTCCTTTTTTTATTGCGGTTTTAATCATAAACTACGAAGGTTACCATATAGTTAAGAATGGGATTCAGACTGACGCTTATGTGTACAAAATTACACACGCTGAAAAACATGCCTATATCTATACATATTGTCATTTTGAATACAATGGACTTCGATATACGGCGGCAGTAAGAAACCATTATAAAATAGGAGATAAAATCCAGGTATTGTTTCTCCCCAAGAAACCAACGAGGGTTGTTGAATGTGATGGCATCGTAAGACATAGTATAGTTTTCAAACGACGCGTTAAGAAAGGTGAGATCGTGCTAAAAAAGTAGAATAATGCTTGAGAGCGGCCACGGCCGCTCTCTTGCTTTTCTCCTACAATATTGCTAACTTGCCGGAAAGTGTAGAAGGGGCGGACGGTGAACGATTGACATACAGTTACCTGAGCGACGGCAGCTTCAGTCTGGGCCTCTCCGACTTCGGCGCCCGCTACTACGACCCATTCACCTGCAGATGGACCACAAGGGATCCGTTGGCTGGGAAGTACCTTAATTTGAGTCCGTATAACTACTGTGCGGGGAATCCTATTATTTTAATGGATGAACAGGGTAATTCTCCAATAAAAGCTGTTAAGACAGCCGTTAAGGTCGCAAAAAAAACATATAAGACAGCACGCGTCTCGGGGAAGATAAAGATGGGGGCTGTTTTGGCAGAAGAAGCCTATAGTATAGTTGATGATGTTTCAACATTGGCTGACCCAAAAACTTCTGCAGTCCAAAAAGGGCTAGCTGCTTTTGACCTGATTACCGGTTTTGGAGACGAAGCAAAGGTCGGATTAAAAGCCTTGGGGGTAGCCGAGTCTGCTCTTATTACTACATCCTATGTAACATTGAGTAGACGTATGAAAAAGTTGGCTGGTAATATAACGCCTGAAGGTAAACAAGCTCATCATATGCTGCCATGGAATCATCGCCGCAGTTTTTGGGATGCTGGTATTGATATAAATGACCCTCAATATGGTATTTGGCTTGATACTCATGATCATTTGTCAAAATCGAAAGAATATGATAAAGCGTGGGCGGATTATTTAAAAGACAAACATTCTGCAGAGGACATAGTAAAGAAAATGAAACAATTAATGCACGATATTTATGGAGTCGAGTTGTAATTCTATTGAATCATTTTACGAATTTGAAGCCAGCATGGCGCTAGCGTCGGCCGCCGTAGAACCCGTTATCTTTACAAACGCGGTTATAAGTGGCGATCATTCATGGAGAAGAGAAATACACCGTTTGTTGGCGTGGGGAGAATATCCGGAAGATCTTCAATTTCCAGTCATCTTTCGCCATTTGGAATCTAAAGATTGGAGAGATTTGGTCGATATGCGCTATACATCAGACGTGTTTTTGATATCAAAACGACTGGAATCAATTCTTCGTGATAATAGTATTACTGGTTGGCAGTCCTATCCTATCAAAATATATGACAAAAAAGATAACGAAGTCGATGGTTATATAGGCTTTTCTGTGGTAGGAAGAGGAGGTAGTTTTTATGGGGTAGGCTCTCCAGAATGGGAGAATCGCGATTGGAGGGATAGGAAGAAATGGGATAAAACACAATGGGACGGGAGTGACCTATTCAGAATAAACCCAAACTACATGATTGCTACACCAAGAGTTAGGAATCTTTTAGTTTCAAATAAGATTCGTGGAGCCAAGTTCACACCGTTCTCTGAATTCGTTGATTTTATTTGAATTTCAGCCCGTGCTGCTATAAAGAGTATAATACCCTGTTATGCGCCTACGTTAGTTAATAGTAAATAGTGGCTCAGCACAATTAAATGAAGTCTCCCGGGCAGAGTGCTCGGGAGATTTTGCTTTTTGGCAGGGGACAGGGTAAGCATTCGGAGAAGTACGTATTGACAAAGTGAGGATACCACACCTACGATGCGATGGGCAACCTGACAAGGAATCCAAACCGTTGCGCAGCCTGCATCGCTCTGTTCGTTTCATGCACAAAGACATCTTCCGATCCCGTTCCCGGTGGTTACTATGTAAAAGGAATCTCCAATGAAGAATACGGCGGAACAAACAACGGACAAGGTCTATGAGGTGAACAAGTATCTCATTACCATTCCCTTCGAACTGCTATTTCGTCAGATACACATCATCCCCAGGCTCGGCAAAGAGATACTGCTCGCGGGCAAGGGTTTCAAGTGTGTCTCGGTCGTTGCTGAGCACGCGGATCTGGCGCTCGAGGTCGTCTATCTGCTTACGGTAGTAGCGCATTTCCTTGTTCTGCTTGTGGATTGTGAATCCGGTGCCGATCAGGCGGATCACGCTGTCTTTCTTGACGAAGAGGATTATGAGGCAGATTGCGGTGGAAATGATGAAATAGCGGAGGAAGGAACGTTTTTCTTTGTTGTTCCCGTCCTTCTCTTTATTCCAGATATCCTTGCTGACTTTAGACATTATCGCAAAAATAGTTAAATTTGTAGAGATTTACCAACAAATAATATGAAACCTACACTCTTAGTTCTTGCTGCCGGAATGGGCAGCCGCTACGGCGGACTCAAGCAGATGGACGGCCTCGGCCCCTCTGGCGAAACCATCATCGATTATTCCATCTACGACGCCGTAAAAGCCGGATTCGGCAAGGTTGTTTATATAGTTCGCGAGTATTTCCTCGAAGATATGAAGGCTCTTGTGGCCAAGAAGTATTCCAACGTCAAATGCGTGGACGGCACCCCTCTGGAATTCGTTTTCGTGACCCAGGAACTGGACAAGATTCCTGCCGGCTTCACCCTTAATCCGGAGCGCGTAAAGCCCTGGGGCACCGCGCACGCCGTGCTGATGGCAAAAGATGTGATCAAGGAACCCTTCATCATCATCAACGGTGACGACTACTACGGCAAGGATTCCTTCAAGGTGGCCGCCGACTGGTGCCACGCCCACGAGAATACCACCGGGCAGTATGCCATCATCGGTTTCGAACTCTCCAAGACTTTGAGTGAGAGCGGCAGCGTCTCCCGCGGCATCTGCCATTACGGCGCCGACGGCATCCTCACCAGTGTTGTGGAGCACCTGAACATCGCCCGCGAGGCCGACGGAGTCATCTACGGAGATAATTCCGTCAGCGGAGAAACCCACATCGTGCTCGACGGCAAGGCCCTCTGCTCCATGAATATGTGGGGATTCACCCCGGATTATTTTGCCAAGAGCGAGGCCATCTTCAACGAGTTCCTGAAGGCCAATATCGGCGAGTTGAAAAAGGAATTCTACATCCCTTACGCCATCGACTGCATGGTGAAGGACGGCGGTGCCGCCACCGAGGTGCTCTCGACCCCTTCCCGCTGGTTTGGCGTAACCTATAAGGAAGACCGTCCCGGCGTGGTGGCGAAGTTCGCCCAGCTCGTTGCCGACGGCGTTTATCCTTCACCCCTCTATTGAGATGGCGAAGCGCGGTAATTTCGATGTGCTCGGCAAGTATGGCTGGTGCATCCCTTCCGGGGGAGATATAGTCATCCTCCTTCTTCTCCTCTTGCTCGGAGGCCTGATCGGCTCCGGAGTGGTGTTCATCGCAGCATTGTGCATGGGAGGAAATTCCGCTGAATTCATGACCGAGTATACTACCCTGATATCCTACCCCATCATGTTCATCCCGCCTATGATGTGGGCGGCAGGGCAGAGCCGTCGCAACCGTATGGAGTTCAAGGGCCTGGCCCTCGATAACGATAATGTGGCACCTCACGGCTGGCTTTTGTGTGTGCTGATGGTAATGCTTGCCACTCTTGCAGCCGGGATAGTGGGGGAATGGTCTACTAGCTGGCTTCCGCCTATGCCTGCGTGGCTGGAGGATGCCCTGAAGGGCCTGACCACCGGCAGTTTCTGGGTCAACTTCCTCTGCGTGAGCATCTTCGCTCCCTTCTTCGAGGAGTGGCTGTGCCGCGGAATGGTGGAGCGCGGGCTGCTCGGACGTGGCGTCAAGCCCGTCTGGGCAATCATCCTATCCGCCCTCTTCTTTGCAGTCATCCACCTGAATCCCTGGCAGGCGATTCCCGCATTCCTGCTCGGCTGCCTCTTCGGCTATGTCTACTA
>DGUE01000090.1 GCA_002393895.1 Bacteroidales bacterium UBA4318 | reverse complement strand
ATCATGTCCAGATCCGGGAATTTCTCAAGGAAGAGGCCGCACTCCAGGCCGGCATGGATAGCCAGCACCAGAGGCTCCTGGTTGAACAGCTTGCGATAGGATTTAACGCTTTGCTGAAGAATCCTGGATTTGAGATTGGGGTTCCAGCCCGGGTATTTGCTATAGCACTCTACATCCGCACCGGCTTCCTTGAAGATTCCGGCAACTTTCTCCACCAGTTCATCAAGTTCGGCAACCACGCTGCTGCGCTGGCTGGTTGCAACTTTCACGACACCACTCTCAGGCATGCTCACGGCGGCCAGGTTGGTGGAAGTCTGCACCAGGCCTTCGATGTCCGGACTCATCTTAATCATTCCGTGAGGGCATTTGGCAAGGGCAGTAAGCATTGCTTTCGCACATGCGGAATCGATGGCTTTCCGGCCTGCCTTAACTTCTTTTACACTGAAGTTCAGCCCCGGTTCGGTCTCGGCATATTCTGCTTTCAACATATTGCCATAGGCCCCGAAACGGCCTGAAATACCGATAGCATCGGGAGTAGCGATGATGGCCCTGCACTCGCGTGCAATGGCATTGGACTTGCCGCCACCAACGAAACTCACGAGCTGGAATCCGCTTGCAAGTTCTCCTGCAAGGAAGTCTGAAAGCATCTTTACGGTGTTTGCACGATGCTTGTTGATGTCGTCTCCGCTATGCCCGCCTATGCCTCCGTCTATCGTGAGTTCGATGGCCCTGGCACCAAGCTTGATCCTTTCCTGGGAATAGTGGAAAAATGCATCTGTATGCTCTCCACCGGCGCAGCCTATGAAGAGCTGGCCTTCATCTTCGGAGTCCAGGTTAATCAGGGTTTTCCCCGTGAAAAAGCCTTCCTCAAGAGCATTGGCCCCGTCCATACCCGTTTCTTCCGAGATAGTAAACAGGCTCTCGATGCGTCCGCAGGGAGCGTCACTTTCCATCAAAGCCAGGCAGGCAGCAATGCCTATGCCGTCATCTGCTCCCAGGGTAGTGTTCTTCGCAATCATCCATCCGTCTTCTATTTCGTAGGGGATGGGATCCTTGGCGAAATCGAACTCGAAGCCTGCGTTCTTCTCGCAGACCATGTCCTGATGTGCCTGAAGGACGATTGCCGGCACGTCTTCCTTGCCTTCAGATGCAGGTTTGACAATCAACACATTACCGATAGCATCCTTCTTGTATTCGAAGGAATGCTCCTCGGCCCAAGCGCAAAGAAACTCCGTCATGGGAGCTTCTTTGCCGGATTCGCGCGGGATGCGGGTTATCCGTTTAAAAATGTCTAATACCGATTCGGATGTCATACGTGTAAGATTTTCTCAAGGTCGCTCACATACTTCTTGAAGAACTTGTCTGTGGCCATCAGGTCCGTGACCGTGGCGCATGCGTGCAAAACGGTCGCATGGTCTTTCCCGCCGCTCTCCGCTCCGATAGTGGAGAGTGAGCAGTTGGTTATCAGGTTGCGGCACAGGTACATGGAAATCTGGCGGGCCTGGACTATCTGGCGCTTGCGCGACATGCTCAGGAGAGCATCGCGGGTGATGTTGAAATAATCGCAGACTGCCTTCTGAACCTTGTCTATGGTGATGTTGCTCGTGTCTTCCCCTACAATCTTCCTGGTGACCCTGGAGGCCAGTTCAATGGAGTTTTCCTCCTTGGACAGGGCTGAATAGGCGGCAACCGAAATGAGCGCCCCTTCAAGCTCACGGAAATTGGTCTGGATATTGGATGCAAGATACTGAAGCACGTCTTCACCTATGTTCATTCCCTCCCTGAACGCGCGTGCCTTGAGCATGGCGAGCCTTGTCTCATAATCCGGATTTGTCAGCTCCACGGAGAGCCCCCACTTGAACCTGGACAGCAATCTGTCTTCGAAATTCTGGAGTTCTGCCGGGGAACGGTCGGAAGTGAGGATGAGCTGCTTCGAGTTCTGGTGCAGATGATTGAAAACGTTGAAGAACGCCGTCTGGTTCCCCTGGCCGACCAGATCCTGGATATCATCGATAATCAGCACATCTATCTTCATGTAGAAGGCCAGGAAATCGGTCAGTTTGTTGCGCACATAAACGGCATCCATGTACTGGGTCTTGAACTCGTTGCCGGTCACGTACAGCACCACAAGATCAGGGTATTTCTCTTTGATGGCAAGGCCTATGGCGTTAGCCACGTGCGTTTTGCCCAATCCGGGACCTCCGAAGATGAACAGCGGATTGAAAGGGGTCCTGCCGGGGTTGCGGGCGATGTCTGAACCTGCTGAAATAGCAAGCTTATTGCACTCTCCGGAGATCAGATTGTCGAAATTATAGACAGGCAGCAGCCTGGGATCTATCTGGATTTTCTGGAGCCCTGGATATACAAAGGGACCGGGGTTCCCCGAAGGCTGATAACTGCTGATGTTGACACTCTTGTTGACCGGCGGATTGCCCGGGCCCTCCGGGAGGCGCATGGGTTGCTGGTTGCTGACAGGGCGGATGAGGTAGTTAAGCCTGGCATCTGCGCCTATCACCCTCTTGAGGGTTTTCTTGATGACGTCGAGGTAAGATTCTTCCAGATATTCGCGGAAGAAATCTGACGGGACCTCGACGGTCAGGGTGGAATCTATGAGGGAAACCGGCCTGATCTTCTTGAACCAGGTCTCGAAATGCTGGGGTTCAACTATCTGCGAAATGATCTGCAGACAGTTGTTCCAACGGTCTATATGATTCCCTATATTTTCCATAGAAATTGTCTGTGCAAAAATGGTTAAAAAAAAGTCGAAAAATATTTTTTTAACTATTGCATTTTAAAATTATATGTCTTTAATTAAAGGAAAGGTATAGATTTTTTGCCAACTTATATAAAATATTGACAATCAGAATGTTGGCTATGGTAAAAAATAAAGCGGAGGCTTTGTGTAAGTGTTTTTATTTTGAAATATTCTAATTTGGTTACCCCTTTATTTAAAGCGCGTTACACCATCGGAAGTTAGTTTAACCATAAAGGAACCGGGGTACTTGTCTTTAATTGGAATATTTGCCTTCCTCGCCTCTTCCTCAGACTCAAAAACACCTATTATATACTTATTGAGAGAACCGATGTTGATAACTACCGGCACGTAACCCATGAAGGCCGGATCGGAAGTGTCTATCTGACGGCTGCTGGCAAAAATCTGGGTCCCGTATCGCACCGCTGGTGCAGGTGCGGGAGCGGGATCTGCAACCATTGTCTGGGCAGGAGGAGGTGTCGCAGTTTCCTCCCTGTGCAGTTCAAGGCTGCCGTCATAAATCTCCTTGTATTCTTTGAAAGCTTCGAACAGCTTTTTCGCAAGCTGCTCCCTGTTGCTGTCTTTCTTCAGCACCGCGAGATCCGTTGCATTTGAGATGAATCCAAGCTCCACCAGCACGGCTGGCATGGCCGTTTTCCATAAAACATAGAAAGGATTCTGCCATATTCCCCTGTCTGCACGTATGGGACCGCCCTTAAGCTTCTCCGAAATAACCGACGCGGCCAGCAGGCTCTGCTCCAGATGGGCATTCTGCATCAGCGACATGAAGATATATGACTGCTCATCAGACGGGTCGAAACCCTGATACTTCGTAGAGTAGTCATCTTCCAGAAGTATCACGGAGTTCTCGCGCTTCACCACGTCCATATTATAGGCGAAGAGATCTCTGTTTTTGTCGGAAGACTGTCCCAGGATATGCACAGAATAGCCATTTGGGGATGTGGACCATGCAGAATTGATGTGTATGGAAATGAAAAGCTGTCCGCCTGCTTTGTTGGCTATTGCAGCGCGGTCGCGGAGTTCCACGAACTTATCTGTGCTGCGTGTCATCACTACCTTCACATCCGGGTACTCCTGCCGGATGAGGTCGGAAAGCATTCCGGCAATGGAGAGGGTGAAAGTCTTTTCGTAGCTCTTTTTATCTTTGCTTACCGCACCTGCATCTTTTCCACCGTGACCGGCATCTATAACTACGGTACGGAGTTTGAGGGTCTCTCCCTGGAGCGGAGCAATCCCCAGAATCAAAGAAAGGAATATGCAGATTGCGTGTTTCAGAAATAAATCTTACTTTTGTACTTTGCAAATTTAGGAAAAAATTGCAATTGAGGAAAATTAAATACCTGTTTCTGACGGCACTCATTCTGTTTGCCGCTAACCACGATCTGGATGCCCAGCGCGCCAGACGTGGCAACGGGCGGACTTTTTCCTCTCAGGTTGCAGAAAAAAAGATTGTCCTTCCGGATTCTCTTGAGCTGGCGCGCCGGGATTCCCTTCGAAAGGCTGATTCCCTTTTCCGTGTGGACTCTGCAGCACTCATGAAGAATTCTTCCCTTCAGGCGCCGGCATTCTCCGAAGCCCGAGACTCAGTCATAGAGGATTTCTCAAACGGACAGCGCTTGATCCATTATTACGGCAACGTCACAGTGTCGTACCAGAATATGCAGCTGACCGCGGAGCGGATGGATTACGATGTGAGCACAGGCACCGTACATGCCTACGGCGTATATGATTCCCTCTCAGCCGAATGGAAAGGCCGGCCAGTAATGACGGAAGGCGGGAAGGTCTATAACATGGAGGAACTGCGCTACAATTTCAATACGCGCAAGGCCAAGATCAAGAACATGGTGACAAATGAGGATGACGGCATCCTGCATGGCAGGAACATCAAGATGATGCCGGACAAATCCATCAACATCACCAATGGTAAGTATACGGTCTGTGAGCACGAGGAACCACATTATTACCTGCAGTTGACTGCTGCAAAGGTGGTTACCGAGCCAAGCCAGAAGATTGTATTCGGCCCGGCATACCTGGTGCTGGAAGATGTGAAAGTCTATCCGCTGGTGCTGCCGTTCGGCTTTGTTCCCAAGCGGCCGAAGAGGGCTACGGGCATCCTCTTTCCCACTTTCGGAGAGGAGACTGCCCGCGGTTTCTATATGAGGGACCTCGGCATGTATTTCGTCTTCGGGGATTATCTGGACCTGTCCGCAACCGGAGATTACTTCACCCTTGGTTCCTGGGCCCTGGACCTCAATTCCCGCTACAAGGTTAACTATAAGTTCAACGGCTCTTTCTCGCTCACCTACTCGGATGACCGCACCGGAGAAAAAGGAAGCGCTGACTATATGCAGAGTACAAACTTCGGTGTGCGGTGGTCGCATTCCCAGGATTCGAAATCACATCCCGGCACCAGTTTCAGCGCATCTGTGAACTTCTCCAGTCCAGGAAACCCCAGGTACAATTCACGGAACGTCAATGAAGCCCTGCAGAATCAGGCATCATCCTCCATCTCCTTCTCCAAAAGTTTTGGAGGAAAGGCAACCCTGTCGCTCAATGCACTGCACTCCCAGAACTCCAGGGACAGCTCCTACACGTTCACTCTTCCTAACCTGACCTTCTCCGTAGCCACATTCTATCCCTTCAAACGCAAGAACCGTGTGGGTAAGGAAAGGTTCTATGAGAAATTCTCCCTGGGTTATAACACTACCCTCCAGAATAAAATCGGATTCAAGGCATCCGAGTTCATGGAAGATGGATTCTTCGATAAGTTTCAGAACGGCATGACCCATAATTTCAGCATAGGCCTGCCGAGCTTCAGCTTGTTCAAGTACATCAACGTCTCTCCCTCTGTCAGCTACGGGCAGAACTGGTTCTTCCGCACTAACGATGCATATTACGACGAGGAAACAGGAACCATCAAGACAAAGATGAGCGATGCTTTCTCGCATCTTGGAATAACCCAGACTTATTCCGGCTCGCTTTCTGCCAGCACCCGTCTCTACGGAATGTTCAATTTCGGCAAATTCCACAAGGTACAGGCCATCAGGCATGTCGTTTCTCCCTCACTGTCCATGTCCTTCAGCCCGGATCTGGCAACATATTCCAATGGCTACCGCACACTTACTTATGTGGATAAGAACGACCAGATTCAGACCCACAAGTACAATATCTACAGCGGGCAGCTGTACGGCGTGCCCGGGAGCGGCCGTTCAGCCACCGCATCTTTCTCCGTTGGCAACAATCTCGAAGCCAAGATGAGGGATATGGCCGATACCACCGGCACAGGTTCCAAAAAGGTCAAACTGATCGACCAGCTGACCATACGTTCCGGCTATAATTTCCTTGCGGATTCGCTGAAACTGAACACCATCAGCATGTCCATGTCGACTTCCCTGTTTGGTAAGGTAAGCATGAGTGCCAGTGCGAATTTCGACCCTTACGCTGTGGATCAGAAAGGCCGGAAGTACAATGAATGGGCAATCAATATGAAGCAGGGCCTGGCCCGTTTCACAAATGCATCAGCCTCCCTGTCATACTCCATTTCCGGCAAAGGTTCGATCAAGGGAAATGATGGCAGCAAAGAATCCGGCGGAAATGAAGGTGGCGGCGGAGGCGGAGGAAACAACCCTGCGGATTACTACAAGAGAATCTATACTCATCCCTACACCGGTGAATATATCCCCGGCGGATGGCTGTATTACACAAATCCCAATGTCCCCTGGTCTGCGAACTTCAGCTACACCTTCAGTTGCAACCAGTCGTGGGTTTACAATAATACAGTCAAGATGCTGGAGGTCAAAAAGAATATTACCCAGACCATCCGTTTCAATGGTAATATCCGGCTCACGCCGAAGATGAACATAAACGTGTCTTCCGGTTACGATATCCAGGCGAAGAAGATAACCACCACCCAGATGAGTGCGACCTACGATCTGCACTGTTTCAATATCTCCGTGTCGTGGGTTCCTACCGGCACCTGGCAGTCCTACAGCTTCCGCATCCAGGCCAATGCGGCTGCGCTGGCCGACCTGCTCCGCTTCAAGAAGAGCAGCAGCTTCTGGGATAACTGATTTATTTGCAGTTATCCTTTTTATTAATTATCTTTGCATATCAAACAAAGCACGCCCTCTCGGGAAGCTTTATTAAACTTTCACATATGCCACACACACTTTTCGAGCTCAATAAGATGAGTAGAGAGCAGCTCGAGACCATTGCAAATCAGTTTAACATCAAAAAGATCAAGAATCTTGAGGATGCAGACCTGGCTTTTGCCATTCTGGATGCCCAGGCCACGGAGGCTTCGCTCCAGCCGGAGAAGGAAAAGCCCAAGGCTAAACGCGGACGTCCCCGCAAGGATACCGTAGAGAAGAAGTCCGATTCTCCCAAACTCATGCCTGAGCCTAAGAAACAAGATATAATAGAAGAGAAGAAAGAAGAAAAGAAGGCCGAAGCCGTAGAGGCGCCTTTCGAGAAGCCCGCCCCCAAAAAGCGTGGCCGCAAGCCCAAGGCCGCCCCTTCAGAAGCAGAGCCCGCACCCGAGCAGAAGGGTTCGGAGCCCGCCAAGGCCGAGAAAACGGCAGACGAGAAATTGAAAGACCAGGCCCGTGAGCTTGCCAAGGAGAACCTTGATCAGGCCCGCGCCGACTTCCTCAAGCCCCATACCCAGAAGCAGCCTCAGCCCCAGCAGCCCTCCAAACCCAAGGCTCCTGAGTATGAAGGCACCGTGGAGGCCACCGGAGTGCTGGAGGTTATGCCCGATGGTTACGGCTTCCTCCGTTCATCCGACTACAATTACCTGAACTCACCCGACGATATCTACGTTGCCCAGCAGCAGATCAAGCAGAACGGCCTCAAGAACGGCGATACCGTCACCGGAGAGATCCGTCCTCCTCGCGAAGGGGACAAATACTTCCCTCTCGTGCGCGTCAAATATGTGAACGGCCGCACTCCTCAGTTCATCCGCGACAGGGTTCCTTTCGACTTCCTCACTCCTCTCTTCCCGGACAAGAAATTCAATCTTCTCGGCCATGGGCACATGAACGACGTGTCCTGTCGTATAGTTGATCTCTTCTCCCCCATAGGAAAGGGCCAGCGCGGCCTGATCGTCGCTCAGCCTAAGACCGGTAAGACCATGCTGCTCAAGAGCATAGCGAATGCCATTGCAGACAATCACCCGGAGGTATACGAAATCGTCCTTCTGATCGACGAGCGCCCCGAGGAGGTAACGGACATGCAGCGCAGCGTCAAGGCAGAAGTGGTTGCTTCTACCTTCGATGAGCCTGCAGAACGCCATGTTAAAGTGGCCAATATGGTGCTCGAGAAGGCCCGCAGGCTGGTCGAATGCGGCCACGACGTGGTCATCCTCCTGGATTCCATCACCCGCCTTGCACGTGCATACAATACCGTTCAGCCCGCTTCCGGAAAGGTCCTGACCGGCGGTGTGGATGCCAACGCCCTCCAGAAGCCCAA
>DGUE01000132.1:5164-12279 GCA_002393895.1 Bacteroidales bacterium UBA4318 | reverse complement strand
AATTGTGCCTATTCTCTAATTGGATTCTTGGATATCAGTGACAATTTTGACACATACGTTTATATGTGTGAAACTGAAATGCACCGAGGGTATAAATATAAGACAATCTATCTGTTCACGGTATCGGCCAGCTGTTGCAAAGGGCAGCATCTTCTTTCTACCAATAGCGACGGGTTTACCCGCTGGATCGCTGTAAGACTGTCCAAAACAGAATTCGGACAGATATGGGAGTCTCTAGACACAATAATTGTCGACGAAAACGGAGATATCGTAGAGGAAGAGCCGGAGATTATTTATAAATTCAATTTCGGGGCCGAAGGCACCATTCATTCATACCAAAAAAGAATCGAATCAACTGGTCTGATGCAACTGTTGCAGCAGTAGTACTACCATACCGTGCATGCTGTCCGGAATTTGGGGACAGTACGCGCACTTCGGCCGAAAAACGTGCATGCTGTCCGGTATTTGGGGACAGTACGCGCACTTCAGGCCGAAAAACGTGCATGCTGTCCGGAATTTAGGGACAGCATGCACAGTTTGAGGGCAGATAGGGCGGATGGATGGTGGAGGCGCGAGGGGATGCCGTGGATGATGGGGTGAGGGTGCCGTGCGGCCGGGAGGTCAGCGCAGCCAGCTGATGCTTTCGGGGCCTTCGTTGAAGAGGAGGTCCATGATCGACAGTCCCGGCACAAAGCCGAACTTATCCTTGAATACCTGCCAGTAGGGGCGTTCCAGGCCCAGGTCCCGCATTATCGTATTCTGCCTCTTCGGATGGATAGAATTCCGGTAGTCTGCCATCAGGATATCCCCTCCGGATGCCATATCCGCCCACGGATGTAGTGGGAGGGGCCCATCGCCTGTGATGGGAGGGGCCGTCAGGCCGGCTTGAGGAGGGGATATCCTGACGGCAGAAGGCTGAATGAAGGCTGTTGTTTCCCGGATCTGCGGTGCGATGCCGATCTTTGCGCAGAAAAAATCGATAATGCGGCGGTTGAGTTCCCAGAGGGTATCCGGATGCGAATCCAGGATGTCGAAAAGAGCATCGCGGTAATAAATGAAGAAAGGCGAAGAACTGTACGCCGACTCGATGGCACGCTCCGTCCGGAGCACCCAGGGAGTAGAATACTCTACCCGTATCTTCTTGATAGGCAGCGAGAAAGTGCCATTCTCGTGAACCACCGGCACATTCAGGGCCTCAGGGCCGTTAGCCGTCAGTATCCGGCAGCGGTTGCGGTAAGACTGCTTCTGATAGTTCTCGCACGCCTCCATATAAACGACAGAATACCTCGCAAGCAATGCGAAGTATTCTATGGGAGGAAAGTATGCTGAACTGAGCAGCACTACTCTATGAGGCCTTTTTCGCGGGAATCATTGCCACGGACGATGCCGCGCTTGGAATTCCTGATGAAGCCCAGGATCTCGTCCTTTTCGGGGCTGTCCGGGAAGCCCTGCTGAATGCGTGCGCAGGCGTCCGAAATGTTATATCCCTGGAAATAAAGGGTGTCGTAGATATCCTTGATGTTGCGGATGGTATCGCTGTCGAAACCGCGGCGGCGAAGACCCACAAGGTTCACACCGGCATAGCAGACGGGCTCACGGCCGCAGAGGGAATAAGGAGGGATGTCCTTGTTGACCTTGCTTCCGCCACCCACCATGGCATGCTTTCCGATATGGGTGAACTGGTGCACCACGGTGCTTCCGCCGAGGATGGCCCAGTCGTCTACGTCGGTTTCACCGGCGATGCCCACATAGCTGACGAGGATGCAGTGGTTGCCCACGGTGCAGTCATGCGCCACATGCACATACGACATGATGAGAGTGTGGTCCCCGATCTTGGTGACACCCTTGCCGCTGGCCTTGGTGCCGCGGTTGATGGTAGCGCACTCACGGATGGTGACGTAATTGCCTATCTCGACATAAGTGATTTCTCCGTCGAACTTCAGGTCCTGGGGAATAGCGGCAACCACCGCACCGGGGAAAACCTCGCAATGCTCACCTATTTTGGCATAGGGGAAGATGGTTGCATGGGGATGGATCTTGGTATAATCGCCGATTTCCACATCGGCATCGATGAATGCGTAAGGACCAACTTCAACATGCTCACCGAGTTTGGCGAGAGGGCTTACGCACGCAAGGGGATGAATGTTTGCCATAATCTCAAATCAATTTCTGCACGGCCTTGGCCGCGTTGGTGTTAATTGTATGGCCAGGTTTGTACGCGCTTATATGGGCCCGGAGGTATCCACCTGAGAGCCTCATGTCTCCAATGAGGTCCAGCAGCTTGTGACGGCCGCATTCGTCCGGGAAGTTCAGCACGAGATTGCTCAGGTACCCTTCCGGCGTCACGGAGAGTTTTGGTTGCTTGAATAACTGCGCCATCTGCTCGAGGACTGCATCCTCCACCGGATGCTCCACCACTACGATGGCATTGTCGACGTCGCCGCCCTTCACCAGCCCCTGACTGGCAAGGTACTGCACTTCGTGGAAGAAGCAGAAAGTGCGGCAGACAGCCACCTGGGATGCATAGTCGATGGTCTCGTCCCAATGTGCGGTCTGAACTCCGAGCACGCGGGAGTTGAAGTCAACGGTGACATCGAAGGACATGTGGTCGGCAGGTTCTATCTTCACCCAACAGCCGCTTGCCTCGTGCTTGACCTCGATCGTTTCTGGAATCTCGAAGTATTTGCGTTCGGCATCCTGCTCCACCAGGCCGTCGGCCGCGAAAGCCTCGGCATAGAAGCGGGCGCTGCCGTCCAGGATGGGCACTTCGGCGTTGTCGATCTCTACCACGGCATTGTCGATGCCAAGCCCGGTCAGGGCCGACATGATGTGCTCGATAGTGGAGATGCTTGCACCGTCTTTGGAGATGAGGGTGCAGCGGGCTGTGTTGGTAACGAATTCAGCAAGGGCAGGAATGGTGACACCCTGGTCGGTGCGGACAAAAACGATTCCGGTTCCGGCGGCTGCCGGGGATACTGTCATATGGGACCACACTCCCGTGTGTAGGCCTTTTCCTTCGAATGTGTAACTCTTGCTGAGGGTGCGTTCTTTCATAATAGCCCGCAAAGATAGCAATTTTTTCTTTTATCTCTAAATTACTCTCCCCCGCCCTGCTTGAACTTGGCATAGCTGCGCATGTACAGCATGTGCGGGATCGCGGGTGAACCCAGCAGGATCTGGCCACTCTTGCGCACGGGACCGGCGATTCCGGCCTGGGCGCCGACGGTGGTGTTATCTGCTATCTTGATATGGCCCATGATGCCGACCTGCCCGCCGAAGATGCAGTTCTTGCCGATTATGGCCGAGCCTGCCACTCCGCACTGGGCTGCCATCACGGTATTGTCCCCGATCACAACGTTATGCGCGATCTGGCAGAGATTGTCCAGGCGAACGCCGTTGCCTATTATGGTGGATTCCATCTCGGCGCGGTCCACGGTGGTGCCGGAGCCGATTTCCACGTCGTTGCCTATCACCACGTTGCCGAGGTGCTCTATCTTCTTCCAGCTGCCGTCCGGCTGGGGAGCGTTTCCGAACCCGTCCGAGCCTATCACGCAGTTGGCATGGAGGATGACATTGTCGCCAATCTTCATTCCGGGATAGATCACAACACCGGGATAGATGATGCAGTGATGCCCGATAGTGGTGCCTTCGCCTATGGTAACGTTGGAATGGATAATGCCGTAATCCCCTATCCTACAATTCTTTCCGATGACGGTGCCTGCACCCACGGATACCTTCCTGCCAAGCTTGGCGCTGCATGCTATGCGGCTGCTCCAGGCACGGTGGCGCTTATACATCCTGCGCTGGTCGGACACATATTTAAGGAGCTCCGCCACCGCATTGTAGGCGTTTTCCACGCGGACCATGGTGGGCTTCACTTCCTGTTTAGGCTCAAAATCCGCGTTTACCAAAAGCACGCTGGATTTGCTGGTGTACACGTACTGTTCGTACTTCGGATTGGCATAAAAACTGAGTGCACCGGGTTTGCCGTGCTCAATTTTGGCAAAGGTGGTAATCCGAACTTCGGGGTCGCCGTCGACGGTGCCCCGAAGAATTTCTGCTAACTGCTTGGCTGTCAACTCCATCATCTAAAACCTCCATCCGAGGGTTAATACGGCGTCAAACTGGCTGAGGGCCGACTTGACGGACGGTGATACAATATCGTAAACTGTTCCTCCAACAGTGTGGCTGAGGTAATTGCTATACGGGCTGTAATAATTGTCGGGCAGCTTGGTGCGCCTGAATGCCACATCGGCATAGAAGGACCCGGGAGACGAATAACCGGCTCCGAACGAGAAAGAGACTATCTTGTCGGGATTGTACTCAGAAGCCACCAGGGAGTACTTGCCGCTCTCATAATCATCGAACCATCTGTCGTAATCCGAAGCGTAAATTATGTATCCTTCGTTATCCGAGTAGTGACGTTCCGGGCTTGTGGCAAGGCTGAAACCTGCGCGCAGCGAGAAGCTCGGCAGCAGGCGGAACTCGGCACCGACCCTGAGGTTCTGCTGCAATCCACAGAACAGTTTGTTAAGCCTGTTCACACGGTAGAAAGGATCCTCGTAGCTGAAGGAAGCATCAACATATTCCTGGCTGAACTTCATGACGCTGTAGTCCGTGAGTTCGTAATCCACGCTCAGCAGACCATGACGGCCGACGGTATATGCCAGACCGAAATTGGCCGTGTAGGGCGAACGGAAGTTGTAGGAAGTCTCCGCTGTAGGGGAACTCGCATTGTGATTCTCCGAGGCATCCTGGAACTCCGCGTTCATATCCACATACCACTCCTCGCTGACGGTGTAGGCAGTCGGGGTCTTGAAGGCTGCACCGATGCGCACCCCGTCCGTGGGCAGCCAGATGAATCCGATCTGGGCGTTGATGCCGCTGATATCGGCCACATAGCTGTATTTGTATGTGCTGCCAAGGTAGTTTGTCGGCTTCCCCTGCACGTAGGACAGGTTGCCGGTATTGTCTTTGGTGTAGTAGCCGGAAGTAACTGGGAAGTCGGCAGGATCCTGTGCGCTCTCGTTGTAGTATTCAGAGTATTTATACCCCGCCACCGGCAGGTTGATATTCACACCGAGGAACAGGCGGTTGTCGATGTTCATGCCGTAGTTCATAACCACGTCGTTCTTGGAACCCCTGGAGGTGATGCCTATGTTCTGCTTCAGCACACCGAGCATTTCATAGCTGTAATCTGTGCCAGTCTTGGTGACAGTTTCCGCGGAGCCATAGTAGCTGAGCGCATCCTTGTTGAAATTGATGAGCCCGCCATCGTAGGCACAGATGGAATTCCAGGCATAGTCGCTGTCGAACCTGTTGTTGTCTGTGATGATGGTGCCCGGCATTCCGGCCGCAAAGGTTGCGAGAGCGCCGGTCATTGAAGTGTGATTCTCCAGGCCAGAGGCAGAGAATATCTGGTTGTAACTCTGGCTGCGGTTCATGACAAAAGCGAAGTTCCAGCTCAGTATGCCGCTGCGGTTGCCTGTTTCGAAACAAAGGTTCATGCCTATGTTCGGCATAGTCATCCTGGTTTTGCCATTCTCGAACCCGCCGCTGTAGTTGGCGCTTTGGTTGGCAGAATCGTATGAGGGGGAATATGAAGATATGCTGTTAGCAGTATTCCATCCCGTTGAGAATTCAAACTGCGAGAATGCTGAAACTGAACCTCCGGCAGGGTTGATGGAGATGGAGCCGAGGTCTCCGCCTATAGCGGTTACCGCATTGCCCATACCCAGGGTCCTGGCGGTGCCATAGTAATTGTTCTGGCTGAAGGTCAGGGCATCCGACACCGTCTGGCCTGAAGCAAGCGCAGCTACGAGTATCATGGATGCGATTGAAGTAAATATCTTTTTCATTGTTTTGCCGAATTAAAGGTGAAACTACCTGCCGCCACGGCCTCCGCCACCGCCGCTGCTGTGGCTGCTGCCACCACCGCTGCTGTGACTGCCGCCGCCTCCACTGTATCCGCCACCACGGCTGCCGCCGTAGCTGGAGCTGGAACTCGAGCTGGAGGAACGGCTTGAACTGGAAGAACTGCTGCGGGAATAGGAACTGCCGGAGCTCGACGAGGAGCTGCTGCCGCGGGAGTAGGAACTGCTGCTGCGGGAGTAGGATCCGCCCGAACTAGAAGAAGAGCCCGAAGACGACCTGGCCGAGGAACCGCCGCTGCGGGAATAGATGCTGCCGCTGCCGGAAGAGGGCCTGGAGTAAGAATTGTTGCTACGGGAGAAGGAAGTCCCGCTGGATGAGCCGCTTACGCCTCCCCTGCTTCCGCTGTAGGAGCTGACCCCGGACCTGCCGGTGACGCCCATACCTCTCGAGCCGGTATAGTTGCCACCCTTGACCTCGGAACGGGATGCACCGCGGTAGTGATAATAGTTTTCGTTGTAATAGTGCGAAGGATGGTAATGGCCGTAATAGCCGTAATAGTGGCCGTAATAAGGCCCGTACCAGGGATCATACCATCCGCCATAGTACCAGGGATCGTAATACCAGGAGTAGTAACTGCCGTAGTAATAAGGGTTGTACCAGGGGTCATACCACCCGCCCCAGCCATAGCGCCATCCGCCGTACCAGCCGTGGTGCCATCCGCCATACCAGCCGAAATAGGGGCGATACCAGTTCCACCCCCAGCTGTAGGGATCCTCGGCTATTACCACCAGAGTGTCCCTGCGGCCCTGCTGTTCTTTTTTGATCTGCTCCGCGGCCAGACGCTGGAAATCCTCTTCGGAGAGAGGTTCTACTTTTTGCATGTCTTTGTCGAAGCCTTTATAGTAGATTCCATCCTGGAAGCGCTGTACGGAGCCGTACTCGCCTGATACACCGCAAGATACTGCGATGATTGCCAGTGCCAGTAACGATATCGGTCTGCGTGCCATAACTCAATCTCTTTTAAAATTTGTATATTTGCAACGTCTTACAGACGCACAGAATATTACTTCTGTTTATTATTAGATGCAAATATCGCAAAAAAGCGCAGATTTTTCGTAAGTTTTTTATGGCAAAAGAGATTACACCGAGAGCGGAGAATTATTCCCAGTGGTACAACGACATCGTAGTCAAGGCAGACCTTGCCGAGCAGTCGGCAGTGCGCGGATGCATGGTCATCAAGC
>DGUE01000132.1:1537-5111 GCA_002393895.1 Bacteroidales bacterium UBA4318 | reverse complement strand
GGCTGCATGGTCATCAAGCCCTACGGCTATGCAATCTGGGAGAAAATGCAATCTATACTGGACAAGGCATTCAAGGAAACAGGCGTGCAGAACGCGTATTTCCCTCTTTTCATACCCAAATCCTTTTTCAGCCGCGAGGCAGAGCATGTGGCAGGATTCGCCAAGGAATGCGCGGTGGTGACCCACCATCGCCTGATGAACGACCCCGACGGCAAGGGTGTAGTGGTGGACCCGGACGCCAGGCTGGAAGAAGAACTGATTGTCCGTCCTACCTCCGAGACCATCATCTGGAGTGTATATAAGAACTGGATCAAGAGCTGGAGGGATCTGCCCATACTCTGCAACCAGTGGTGCAACGTGGTGCGCTGGGAAATGCGCACGCGCCCCTTCCTCCGCACAGCGGAATTCCTCTGGCAGGAAGGTCATACCGCCCATGCTACGGCAGAAGAAGCACAGGCCAAGGCCGAGCAGATGGTGCAGGTGTACGCCAAGTTCGCCCGCGAGACCATGGCAATGCCGGTGATCGTGGGCCACAAGAGCCCCAACGAGCGCTTTGCAGGCGCCCTCGACACCCTCACCATCGAGGCGATGATGCAGGACGGAAAGGCCCTGCAGGCCGGCACATCCCACTTCCTCGGGCAGAACTTCGCAAAGAGTTTCGATGTGCAGTTCGCCAATAAGGATGGCGGCCTCGAATATGTCTGGGCCACATCCTGGGGCGTCAGCACCCGCCTGATGGGCGCGCTTATCATGGCCCACAGCGACGACAACGGCCTGGTGCTTCCTCCGGCACTCGCCCCCATCCAGGTGGTGATGGTTCCTATCTACAAGACGGATGAGGAGCGTGACGCCGTGCTCGCCAAGTTCGAATCCATCAGCAAGGCTCTCGCCGCCAAGGGCGTGAGCGTGAAGGTAGACGACCGCGACAACCTCCGTCCTGGATTCAAGTTTGCCGAATGGGAAGCCAAGGGAGTGCCCGTGCGCGTTGCCCTCGGAGCCCGCGACCTGGCTGCCGGCACCGTGGAAGTTGCCCGCAGGGATACCCTGGAGAAGGCAACCGTCGGCCTCGAAGGCGTAGACGCCTACATCGAGGACCTGCTCGACAATATCCAGCAGAACATCTACCAGAAGGCTCTCGCTTTCCGCGATGCCAACATCCGAAAGTGCGACAGCTGGGAAGAGTTCCAGACCGAGATCCAGAAGGGCGGATTCCTGCTCTGCCACTGGGATGGCACAGCCGAGACCGAGCAGGCAATCAAGGACGCCACGAAGGCCACCATACGCTGCATTCCCGTGGACAGCTGCGTGTGTGAAGAAGAGGGTAAAGACATCTTCTCCGGCAAGCCTTCGAAGGGTCGCGTAGTATTTGCAATAGCTTATTAATCAAAAGTTTATGAAAAAGATATTTATTCTTGCAGCCGCCGCTCTGATGAGCATTGGCGCATATGCACAGGACGACGCTCAGAAGGCAGCCGCAGAAGCCGCCGCAGCCATTGCGGAGGCTCCTCAGGAAGAGGCTCCCCAGCCCAAGCCCGTATACTGGACCAAATCCCTGATGACCAACCTCAACTTTGCACAGACCAAGCTCAGGGACTGGGCTGCCGGCGGTAACGACAACTACACCATGACCGGCTACCTGGATGCCAACGCCAACTATGCCAAGGAGAAGATGATATGGAACAACCGCCTGCAGGTGGACTACGGTTTCCTCTATTCCGACGACAAGCCCATTCTCCAGAAGGTGAAGGACCGCATCTATTTCGAGTCCAAGTGGGGCTATGAGACTCCCATCCGCCACTTGAGTTATTCCGCCAACTTCGACTTCAAGACTCAGATCGACAACAACTACAAGTACGGCACCCCCAACGTGGCCACCGGAGAGCCCACCAAGGCTGACTGGCTCGCCGCCCGCGAGTTGAAATCCGGCCTTCTCTCCCCTGCCTACTCCACCCTCGGTATCGGTCTTCTGTGGACCCCGAAGTCCTGGATCTCGGTTAACGTTTCCCCTCTCACGGGTGGATTCGTAATCGTGCAGGAAGAGGCTCTCCGCAAGACCTACGGCATGGAGCTTCTCGATGACGGTGTAACATACAGGAGTTCCCGTTTCGAGCTTGGTGCCCAGGTGAAAACTGATATCAACTTCACTGTGAATGACAATCTCAAGTACACCACCCAGCTGGTGCTCTTCTCCAACTACCTGCAAAATCCGCAGAACCTCCGCGTGAACTGGGATAACAAAGTGTTCTGGAAGCTGGCGAAGTTCTTCACCCTCACCTTCTCCACCAACCTCATCTACGACGACACTGTGCTGATCACCAACGAGGACCATCCTACCGGATTCCGCACCATACAGTTCAAGGAATTCTTCGAGATCGGATTCTCCTACACCATCAGCTCCAAGAAATAATGAAGGTGCTGCTTGCAGTCAGCGGCGGCATCGATTCGATGTATATGGCCGAAAGGGCTCCCGAACTGTTTCCGGGGGCCTCTTTCGCTGTTGCCCACTGCAACTTCTGCCTTCGCGGGGAGGAATCCGATGGCGATGAGGCCTTCGTTCGCGATTGGTGCTCCCGCAAGGGGATGCCGCTGTTTGTGAAACGCTTCGACACAAGCACATACGCCAACGAGGGACATCTCAGCATAGAGATGGCCGCCCGCGAACTCCGCTATGCCTGGTTCGATGAACTCTGCCGGGAGGAAGGCTTCGACAAGGTGGCGGTGGCGCACAACTCCGACGACAACGCGGAGACCTTCTTCCTCAACTTCCTCCGCGGCACCGGCACCCGCGGGCTCAGGGGAATGTCTGCCCACGGGCGCATCCTACGCCCCCTGCTGGGCATCTCCAGGGAGGAAATCCGCAGCTGGATGGAGGCAAACGGAAAGGTCTGGCGCGAGGACAGCACCAACGCATCTTCCGCCTACAAGCGCAACCGCCTCCGCCACGAGGTGATTCCCGTGCTCCGGGAGATGAACCCGTCCCTGCCGGATTCTTTCCGCAGGGCGATGGAGCATATCGCGCAGGTGGACGACATCGCCGAAGATTACTTCCTGAGCGTCCGGGACAGCGTATGCTCCGGCGGTCTGGTTTCGGTGAAGGCGCTCCTGGCCCTCAAGCATGCCAGGTATGTGCTTTTCCGTCTGGCCGAACCGGTGGGGCTCACGGAAACGGCCCTGGACAACCTCTGGGACCTGCTCTGCTCCGGAAGGCATCTCGCAGGGAAGGTCTTCGTGGGCAAAAGCGGAGAAATCCGCGGGCTCGCCAAATGGCGGCTGCAAATAGTTGTTTTCGACAAATCTTGCTAACTTTGCATTCTATGGCAAACAAACCTTCGATACCCAAGGGAATGAGAGATTTCTCGCAGCAGGAAATGGCTGAGAGGAATTACTTTTTCGATACAGTCAAGAGCGTTTTCCGCACCTTCGGATACGCACAGATAGAAACCCCCGCGATGGAGACTCTCTCCACCCTCCTCGGCAAATACGGCGACGAGGGCGACAAACTCCTGTTCCGCGTACAGAACAGCGGAGAAAAGGCCGACCAGGCCCCCGAGAAGGGCCTGCGCTACGACCTCAC
>DGUE01000132.1:0-1418 GCA_002393895.1 Bacteroidales bacterium UBA4318 | reverse complement strand
TCAAGCGTTTCCAGATCCAGCCGGTATGGCGTGCGGACCGTCCCCAGAAGGGCCGCTACCGCGAGTTCTACCAGTGCGACGTGGACGTGATAGGGTCGAAATCCCAGTTGAACGAGCTGGAGCTGGTGCAGATAGTGGACCGCGTGTTCGCGCTGCTGGGCATTCGCGTGGCGCTTAAGATCAACAACAGGAAGGTCCTCACAGGCCTCGCGGAGATCTGCGGCGCACCCGACAAGGTGGTGGACATCACTGTCGCCATAGATAAACTGGACAAGATCGGCTTGGATGCGGTGAAGGACGAAATGCGCGAAAAGGGCCTGACCGACAGCGCGATAGCCGTCGTGGAGCAGATTCTCGGGCTGTCCGGCTCCGTGGCGGAGAAGCTTGCCGCCATGCGCGGGCTATTCGGCGGTGCATCGGCATCCGGCATAGCATCCGAGACCGGCCTGCGCGGCCTGGACGAGCTCGAGGAACTCTTCGGGCTGATATCCGCCGCCGGCGTGGCCGTGCCGGTGGAAATGGACCTTTCGCTCGCCCGCGGGCTCAATTACTATACCGGAGCCATCTTCGAGGTCAAGGCCCTTGACTGGCAGATCGGCAGCATCTGCGGTGGCGGCCGCTACGACAATCTCACCGGCATCTTCGGGCTGCCGGACATGTCCGGAGTTGGCATCTCCTTCGGCGCCGACCGCATCTACGACGTGCTGAAGGGGCTGGACAAGTTCCCCGCCGACCTCCGTTCGGCCACTGTGCTGCTGTTCGCGAATATGGGAGCGGAGGAAGTCAGGTATGTTCTGCCTGTCGCCGCTGCACTGCGCTCCAGGGGCATTTCCGTGGAGATCTATCCGGATTCCGCCAAACTCAAGAAGCAGTTCGATTATGCCGACCGCAAGGCCATCCCCTTCCTTTCCATAACAGGCGCGGACGAAGCCGCGGCCGGGACGGTGCAGATAAAGAATCTGGCCTCCGGCGAGCAGCGGGTGTTCGCGAAAGACGACCTGGACGGCATCGTATGTTTCCTCGGAAAATAGCCCTCTGCCTGATTGCCGCTGCGGCCATCTGCTGCAAGAAGGTCCCCGCTCCTGAACCGGCCGGAGAGGCCTCTGAGGTTCCGGAACGGATGGAATGGTTCCGGGATGCCAAGTTCGGAATGTTCATCCACTGGGGCATCTACACCGAACTCGCCGGAATTTACGGCGACAAGACCGACGGCGGAGAATGGATGATGCACAGCAAGCAGATCCCTATCAAGGAGTATTCTGCCCTGGCAAAACGTTTCAATCCCGTACGCTTCGATGCCGCCGACTGGGTTTCGCTCGCAGCGGAAGCGGGGCAGAAATATATGGTAGTCACCGCCAAGCATCACGACGGTTTTGCCATGTACGACTCCGATGCAAGCGCCTACAACATAGTGGACG
>DGUE01000035.1 GCA_002393895.1 Bacteroidales bacterium UBA4318 | reverse complement strand
CGGGGTGGCCGAACTCGTTGCCCATAAAGTTGAGGTAGCCGTTGCCGGCGGTGGCCAGCGTGACCAGGCGTATCATCTTGTGCAGGGCTATCCCTCGGTCCACTATGGGATTGGAGGATTCCATATTCATCGAGAAATACATCTCCTTGTCCATCAGGCGGAAAATGAGGGTTTTGTCGCCCACGAGAGCCTGGTCGTGGCACTCGGCGTAGCTGACTGTCTTTTCGTCCGCACGCTTGTTGGTAAGTTCGTACCAGATTTCCCCGGGGCTCCACTGCTCGTCCGATTTCTCTTTTATCCACTTGATCCAGTGGTCGGCGATGCCCATCGCCATACGGAAGTCGAATCCGACTCCGCCGGCTTTCTGTGGAGCCGCCAGTCCGGGCATTCCGCTCACATCCTCCGCTATCGTGACGGCGTCCGGGTTGAGCTCGTGGATAAGTCTGTTGGCAAGGCCGAGATAGGCCACGGCGTTCTCGTCCACCCCCTGGCCGAAGTAAATCTCATAGTTCCCGAAGTCGGTGCCGAGGCCGTGGTCCCAGTAGAGCATCGATGTGACGCCATCGAAGCGGAAGCCGTCCAGGTGGTATTCTTCCATCCAGTACTTGCAGTTGGAAAGGAGGAAGTACTTGACCGCGTCCTTGCCGTAGTCGAAGCAGCGGGATCCCCAGGCGGGGTGATGCCCGGCTTCACCGGGATAGAAATAGAGGTCTTCCCTGCCGTCGAAACGGCCGAGGCCCTCGATTTCGTTGGAGACGGCATGCGAGTGAACTATGTCCATGATGACGGCAATGCCCCTTGCATGAGCCTCGTCCACAAGTTCCTTGAACTGCTCCGGAGTGCCGAAGCGGGAACTGAGTGCAAAGAAATTGCTCACCTGATAGCCGAAGGAACCGTAGTACGGATGTTCCTGGAGAGCCATTATCTGGAGCACATCGTAGCCGAGTTTGTGCACGCGCGGCAGCACCTTGGTGCGGAAGTCGTCGAAAGATGCCACCTTCTCTTCTTCGGAACTCATGCCTATGTGGCATTCGTAGATGATGGGATTGGGCCTCTTGCCGGGCTTTTTATGCTTCCATTCAAATGGTTTAGGATCCCATACCTGGGCGCTGAAGACCTTGGTTTCCGGGTCCTGTACCACACGTGTGGCATAAGCGGGGATGCGCTCAGCCCCACCGCCGGGCCACTCGATAAAGAGTTTGTAGAGTTCGCCGTGGCGCAGGAACATGGCCGGGATGCTGATCTCCCAGTTGCCGTCGCCTACTGGCCGGAGAGCCCAGGCGTCCGCCTTTTTCCAGTTGTTGAATTCTCCCGTGAGCCAGATGCGGGTGGCGTTCGGCGCCCATTCGCGAAGCACCCAGCCCTGCTCTGTCTTGTGAAGGCCGTAGTAGAGGTGGTTGTTTACGGCATCGGCAAGGCGCGGGGCATCTTTTTGGATGCTGGCGATTTCCTCGTCCAAGCGCTTGGATCGGGCGTCTATGGCACCCTTGTAGGGTTCGAGCCACGGGTCGGTTTGGTATATTTTCTTCATATTGTTCTGCTGTGCCGGCCAAGGGCTTTTCTTTGCCGGCATTGTTAATCAATGGTCCAGCCGGTCCGCCATGCTGCGGGCGGTCCGCAGGTATTCGCGGCAGGCCGCGATGAGTTCATCGGAGCGTGCGATCATCTTGTCTATATCCCCCAGCGCAGTGGAAGGGTCTTCCACTTTCCCGGCGATGGCTTCCAGTTCCTCCAGTGCTTTCTTGTAATCGAAATCCTTCATTTTTCCTCTTTTTTCAATCTTTCAAATATACACAAAAAACACCGATTAGACAATAGCGTCCGCCATACCACCCTTTTGGTGTTCCTGGTATCCCATTTATACGGGCACCGCCCCCGTGTCTGCAAGGAAGAAAACGACTGGGCAGACACGGAAATGCCCTCAACGGTGTCTGCAAGGAAGAAAACGGCCGGGCAGACATGAAAAAAAATGATGGCAGGTGGAATATGCCAAACTATTGCTAAATTTGTAAAGACATGAAGGAGCAGGAAAAACTAAGCCTCCTGGAATTGCAGGAGATGATACGCGACGGGGTGGAAAGCGCCGTTCCGGATAAGCTATGGGTTCGCGCAGAGGTAGCATCCATTCAGGCCAAGAGCAACGGCCACTGCTATCTTGAACTCAGTGAATCGGAAGATGGCCGGCTGATTGCAAAGGCGAGAGCCGTGATATGGAAAAGCCTTTGGTTTGCACTCCGCAGGTATTTCGTGGATGCAACCGGCAGCGAATTGACACCCGGAATGCAGATCCTTGCCCGGGTACAGGCCAGCTACAGCGAGCTCTACGGCCTCACCCTGGTGATAGACGAACTCGAACCGGAATTCACCCTTGGCGCGGCCGAACTGGAGAAACGCAAAACCATAGAACGCCTTGAAAAAGAAGGGCTTATAGGCAAACAAAAAGAGCTGGAACTTCCCGCCCTTCCATACGCACTGGCAGTTATCTCCGCCTCCGATGCAGCAGGTTTCGGCGACTTCTGCCGGCATCTTCAGCAAAACGAATATGGATTCAGGTTCAAAGTGGACCTCTTCCCCGCCACCATGCAAGGAGAATCCGCCCCGGAAAGTATAGTGGATGCGCTGCAGCAGATAGAAGCGGAGGGCGGATATGATGCCGCCCTTATACTCCGCGGCGGAGGTTCCGTGCTCGACCTGGCCTGCTTCGACGACTACGGCCTGGGCTTCGCGATAGCAAACTGCGGCATCCCGGTATTCACGGCAATCGGCCACGACCGGGATTATCATGTGGCAGACATGGTTGCCTACGACTTTGTGAAAACGCCAACTGCGCTGGCAGATTTGTTCATAGACTGTTTTGCCGCGGAAGACGAGCGAATCAGCAGTTTCAGCAACCGCCTGCGCATGGCCATCTCCAACAAGTTATCCGCAATGGAGAGCACTCTGGCGCTGCTGGAGCACCGCATCAAGGCAGCAGACCCGAGGAGCATCCTGACCAGGGGTTACTCGCTGGTGACCGACGATAGCGGTGTGGTGGTGAATTCTGCCGCAAAACTGAAACCGGGCCAGCGGCTCAGCATACTCTTCGCCGACGGCTCGGTTCTGACGGAAATCATCAGCACGGGCAAGTAGCTACTTCGCCCGGCAGTAAATCTGCACCGGACAGCCGGTCAGGTTGAAATTCTTGCGCAGCTGGTTCTCCAGGAAGCGCTTGTAGGGATCCTTTATGTACTGAGGCAGATTGCAGAAGAATGCAAACGAAGGGAACTTCGTGGGCAGCTGGGTGATGTATTTGATTTTCACATACTTACCCTTCCATGCCGGAGGCGGGGTCTCTTCTATTATGGGCAGCAGGGCCTCGTTCAGGCGCGCGGTGGGAATCTTCTGGGAATAATTGGCATAGACCTCTGCAACCGCGTCCAGCACGTCCTGGATCCGCTGCATCTTGACCACTGAAGTGAAGATGATGGGCACATCGTCAAAAGGAGCCAGACGGGACCTCAGCGCGGTGGTATACTCCTTCATGGTCTGGGAATCCTTCACAAACAGATCCCACTTGTTCACCACCAGCACGCAGGCCTTGCGGTTGCGGATGATGAGGTTGAAGATATTCATATCCTGAGCCTCCATTCCGGTGGTTGCGTCTATCATCAGCACGCACACATCGCTATGCTCGATGGCACGGATGGAACGCATAACCGAATAGAACTCAAGATCTTCGCTGACCTTGCCTTTCTTGCGGATTCCGGCGGTATCCACCAGCATGAATTCATGCCCGAACTTGTTGTAGTGGGTTTCGATGGAATCGCGGGTAGTGCCGGCAACGGGAGTTACTATGTTGCGTTCCTCGCCCAGCAGGGCGTTGGTGATGGAACTCTTGCCCACGTTAGGCTTGCCCACTATGGCGATGCGGGGAAGGCCTGCATACGGATCCTCAGCATCGGATTCAGCAGGAAGGGCCTTCACAACGGCGTCCAGCAGGTCCCCGGTGCCGCTGCCGTTGGCTGCGGAGATGGAATAAACCTCCCCTAAGCCAAGGCCATAGAACTCATAGGCATCATACATCTTCTCGCCCGAATCCACCTTGTTCACGCACAGTATCACCGGCTTCTTGGAGCGGCGCAGCACGTCGGCTATTTCCGAATCATAGTCGGTGATGCCGGTGGAGGCCTCAACCATAAAGAGTATGACGTCGGCTTCGTCGATGGCTATCTGCACCTGACGGCGGATGGCGCTCTCGAAAACGTCGTCGGAATTGGTGGTATAGCCGCCGGTATCCACCACGGAAAACTCGCGGCCGTTCCAGTCGGTCTTTCCGTAATGGCGGTCACGCGTCACGCCGGCAGTATCATCCACAATGGCCTGGCGCATTCCCACCAGGCGATTGAAGAGGGTGCTTTTGCCGACGTTCGGCCGGCCTACTATAGCTACTAATCCGTTCATTTTATAATCTATTTTACAGGTTCCTTCGCCTCGCTCGGAATGACAGTACGGCCGTAGAGGCTACAAGTTTTACAAGCATCCGAGAAGTTGCCTGAACAGGCCTTCGGACGATGCAGGGCCGCGTCTTCATCCTTGTAGCAGGTGATTCCGCGGGCCTTCAGCTTTTCGTTGCTGCCAACGTCGTACTGGGGGAATCCGCGCTTGAGGATGATGCCCACGCTGAGCAGCACAACGCAGATCCCCACCAGCAGGATGGCAGCAAGAAAAACCTTCATTTTACTTAATCTCGAATTCGGTGCTCACAGGCTCGTACATGTACACACGGCGCATGATGGTCGCGAACACAGGTGCGATGCTGAGTATCTTGATCTTGGAGTCATCGGCCAGCTCCGGATGAGGGATGGTGTCGGTGATGAAGACCTCGTCGAGAGCAGATTCGGCAATGCGCTTTGCCGCCCCTCCGGAAAGCACTCCATGGGTAGCGCATGCACGCACGCTCTTCGCGCCCATCTTCTTGAGCACATCCGCAGCCTTGCAAAGTGTGCCGGCGGTATCGATCATATCGTCAACGATCACCACATCCTTGCCTTCCACCTCACCGATGGCCTTAATCTCAGCCACCACATTGGCTTTCTCGCGCGTCTTGTGGCAGATGATTACGGGGCAGTCCCGCTTCTTGCTGAAGAACTTGGAATAGGCGTTCGCGCGCTTTGCGCCGCCCATGTCGGGAGCGGCGATGGCGAGGTCCTTGAATTTGGTGGATTCAGAAATGGCCTTCACGAACACGCTGCTGCCGTAGATGTGGTCCACGGGGATATCGAAGAATCCCTGGATCTGGTCGGCATGGAGGTCGCAGGTCATGACGCGGTCGGCACCGGCGGCGCGGAGGAGGTTGGCGACCAGCTTGGCTCCGATGCTCACGCGGGGACGGTCCTTGCGGTCCTGACGTGCCCAGCCGAAGTAAGGCATGACTGCAATGACCTTGTCTGCAGACGCACGCTTGGCGGCATCGATGCAGAGAAGCAGCTCCATAAGATGGTCTGTCGGCGGGAAGGTGCTCTGGATCAGGAAGACCGTCGCTCCGCGGACGCTGTCTTTGAAGGAGGGCTGGAACTCGCCGTCGCTGAACTGATCGACCTCGAGGTCTCCCAGAGTAATCTCTTCACCGTCTGCGCCTCCGGTTTCCTGAAGATACTTTACAACCTGTTCTGCAAAGGCCCTGGAGGCCCTGCAGCTAAAAACCAGCATTCTGTGTTCGTGTTGCATATTATTTGTTTGTCAATAAGGATCCGATGTAATCCAGTATCTCTTCGCGCCCGGTCTTCTTTGCAGATGAGCTTGTGAACATGGGAGGCAGCTCCTCCCAGTCTTCCAGGAGTATCGCCTTGTCTTTCTCTATCTGCGCGGCTGTTGCCGTAGCGCTCTGCTTGTCGCATTTGGTGAAGATAACGCAGAACGGCACCCCGTTTTCCCCCAGCCATGCGAGGAAGTCGATATCGGTTTTCATGATATCGTAGCGGGAGTCCACCAGCACAAAGAGGCAGACAAGCTCCTCCGAACCGAGGATGTAGCCTTCGATCATCTGCTGCAACTCCTCACGGCCTTTGCGGCTCATCTTGGCATAGCCATAGCCCGGAAGGTCCACAAGATACCAGCTGTCGTTGATAAGGAAGTGATTGACCAGCTTGGTTTTGCCAGGTGTAGAGGAGGTCATTGCAAGCCGGGAGTTGCCGGTGAGCATATTGATGAGCGAACTCTTGCCCACGTTGGAACGCCCGATGAAAGCAAATTCAGGCAGTTTACGCCCGGGCTTTGCGGAAACCCTCGTACAACTGCCTGCAAATTTAGCCTCCGTTATCTTCATACTACAAATATAACGAAAAGCAAGTAGAAATCAACCGAGGATTTTCAAAAATTATCCTTTCGGATAAAGAATAGTGAAACAGGCCCCTCCGAGAGCGAAGGAACGGCTATAGGAAATGCTGGCTCCGCAGCGCTCCAGCACACTTCTGGATATGGCAAGCCCGAGGCCGCTGCCACCATTCTTGGTGGTGAAATTAGGGGTGAACAGCTTATCGATATTCTCTTCCGCCACTCCGGGGCCGCTATCTTCGAAAACAATGTCGTAGAAGCCCTCGGAAATGGAGTTCCGCAGGCTCACCCTCACTGTGCCGCCGGTGCTTCCGCGCTCTGTCATAGCCTGCACGGAATTGTTTATAAGATTCACGAACACGCGGGTAAGCTGGGGCTTGGGGCCCATCACTTTGACATCGTCCAGGCCAATGTACTCGAAGCTGATATCTCCCCTGTTGTCGAATATCGAGAGTTCTTCCTGAAGCAGTCCGGAGAGGTTTATCTCGTCCGGCTCCTGGCTGTACAGCCTGGCGAATGTAGAGAACTCGTTTGCAGTGTCGGTAAGGATATCGATATGGTCCAGCAGTATCTTGCTTATCTCGTCGAATTTTTCCTGCCAGCTACCGTCTCCCTTGCTCTTGAGGCGGATGAGGCGCTGGATCTGGAGCTTCATCGGCGTGAGCGGATTCTTGATTTCATGGGCCACCTGGCGGGCCATGCCGCTCCAGGCCTTGTCGCGCTCTGCCTGGGCCAGCTGGCGGGTGCTCTCCTTCAACTCGGTCACCATGCGGTTATAGGCATTCACGAGGCCGGATATTTCGTCCGGATTATGATACTCGATAGTCTCCAGCTCACCCTCTCCTGCCGCCGTCATCTTGGTTCCCATCTCCACGAGAGGCTTGAACATCAGCGCAAGCACCCGGGACACCATGAAGGTGGCCACGAGCAGGAGGAAGATAAAGAGCGACACTATCATCAGGGAGTGGCTCAGCACATACGATTCGAAATCATAAGTGGTATCCGTGTAGGGCGCGGAGATAATGGCCAGCACGCTGCCGTCGTCCGAAAGGAGAGGCGCATACATGCTGTAGAATGAATGCCGTCCGATACTCTCTTTATGAATGAAGTAGCGGCTGGTATTGCGCACGATGGACACATAGGCTTCGGGATCCATACGGGGCTCCACCAGCATCTGGTAGAACACGTCCGGCGCGGTGGACATCAGCACCATCCCATCCGGTGTGTAGATAGTGATATCCGAGTTGGTAAAGTTGCCCACATCCCTTATCAGGCGAGTCATCTCCGGGGTGCGGAGTTCGGAGGCGGATTTCACTCCCCTTACCCGGGCAGATATGGATGCCTGGATGGAATTGATTTTCTCGCTCATCAGCGTATTGCGGTTAACCTCGTTGCGGTTCACCCCGAAAGTGACGCTCATGACCGCCATGGTGACCAGGGTGACCACCAGGGACGTGAGTACCACGAGTCGTATGCGGGTCTGGAAGTAAGTCTGCCCGAACGCCCTCCGCCGCGCCTTGCGCATCGACACCAGGGTCAGGAATACAAAGCACAACAGACCGATGAAGATTATGGAAATCACATAGTTGATGACCTTGATAACAGGACGGGAGATAACCACGGTTTCGGTGGAGGTCACCTTATATATGAAATGCACCCATCCGCCCCGCTGCACGCGGGCGAAATCCTGTGACCAGCCAGATGGCATACTCACCGAATAGGCGTAGTTGCCCTTGAACGTGAGCAGCCTGTCTTCATCGTAGCGGGCAAAGGAGTATTTGGACGGAATCAGCACCTCCCCCGGCAGGGTGGACCCGATGATGCTTGCATATCCACTGTATTTCCAGTCCGTCTTCTGCTCCACCGTTATCAACACACGGCTGATCCCGTAATTGCTTATCCTGTAGTAGAATACACCAACATAGCGCACAAATCCGTTGCCATTGTCGATGAATGCGAAATTGGATTGGGGAGAGATGGGCTCTGCGGAATCCATAACTTTCATGTCCTCCGGGCGGAGCGATACGCTCACGTCGTAATCTTGCATGATCCTTCGCAGGTAACTCTCCTCCAGGCGGCTGCCAATGCTGGCACTGCCGTTCTCCAGTACGGAGAGCGAGGCTATGATGGGGTCCGCGGCGATACGGTCCTCAACCGAGCGCAGACGCATCTCCAGGGAGATATCCCGGCTCACCGCAAGCCTGCGCGCCCACACTTCCAGGCTCGCCTCTTCCTTTTTCAGGCCGAAGGATGCGGTCATGAAAACAAAGAGCAGACTCCCCGCCAGCGACAGAAGGATGCGTGTGCCCGGGCGTCTGGACGCCAGGGGCGAAAGCATCTGAAGGAGCATCAGCACCGCCGTCAGCAGCAGCATGTAGGAGAAGATGATGGCCGCACTCACTATGGAGAAAGTCTCCAGTTTATAGAGCTCCAGGGAGATGTTTGAATTCAGCACTATGCTCTTCAGGGCAGCCACGGTGTAGGCAACCACTCCGATAATGGCCAGGCTGATGAACACGGTCCACATTATCCGCTGCTTCCTGGTGTGGAGACGGCGGAAAACATCCCTGCGGACTATGTAGAGGAAACTCACTGAAAGCAGGATCGCCACCAGATAGTTCAGCTGCGCACCAAGGGAATAAAATGCGCCCGAGTCTGCATACACCGTTGGAGAGAAGAGAGGAATGTCGTTTCCTATTTCCCGGCCCCAGAACTGCAATGCAGACACTAGCGGAAGGATAGGTATGAATGCTATCCAGAACCGTTCCAGTGTAGGCTTTGAGAACAGGAACACAAAACCGCTCAGGGCAATCAGGATCAGCGCCACGAAGAGCATCCCGCTATTCACCGTAATGGAAGATCCGGCAGATTCGAAAGCAATCTTGAACTTCGGCTCACCGCCCACGCTGATAACATTCCCTTCGCTATAGGATATGGGCTGAACGGTGTATGGCCTTGCCACGTCGCTGTTGGTGTTCACGATTTCAAGACCGGCCACCAGGTGCACGTTAAGGCTGTCTACAGCCCGCGCAAGATACCATTTCGGCCCCAGGTTGCAGAAGCTCACATCTTTGCCTATACCGGCAAGCGGGGACCTCCCGGGTGAACGTGGATTGGTGATGGCATCGAACACCATTCCGGCACGCACATCGTCGTTCATCACCGGAAAACGGTTGCACCAGCTCTGGAGTGAATCATTCACATAGCGGTAGATCACCATATCGTCCGGCAGACCTTTCAGCTCCAGCCACTCATCCTGAGGCAGTTGGAGAGCCTTCTCCACGAATCGGTCCAGCCTGGCCATACGCCTGTTCACAGTGCGCTCCATCTTCCTGGCCACGACTTCGGAACGGTGTGCGGGATAACTGCCGAAACTGGACAGGCACGCAAGGAGGAGGCTGGCTGCCAGGAGGCAGGCGGCAACGATATCCCTTATGTTACGCCATTTCATTCGTGATGATAGGGTTCTCCCCTGATGATTGTAAAAGCCCTGTATAACTGCTCTGCGAAGACCGTCCTCACCATCTGGTGCGAGAAGGTCATCTTGCTGAGGGATATCTTTCCCGATGCCTTTCCATACACTTCGGGGCTGAAGCCATAGGCTCCACCGACCACGAAACAGATATCTTTTCCGCCATGTACAAGGCGGTTCTGAAGCTCCCGGGCAAACTCCAGCGAGCGGTATTCCCTGCCATGTTCGTCGAGAAGGATCATGTCCATTCCTTCCGCTTCCTTAAGGATCAGGGCGCCCTCCTTTGCCTTTATCTGCTCTTCGCTGAGTGCCCCGGCATTCTTCAGCTCCGGGATCTCCTTTACTTCGAAGCGCACATAATGCTGAATGCGGGCCGCATATAACTGCAGCCCTTCCCGCACCCATGGCACATCCGTCTTGCCGACGGTAAGGAGAACAAGTTTCATGCTACTGAACCCTCTCTATCTTGAACTGCTGGATCTGGTTCTTTTCTTCAGTGCAGTAGACGAAAATGGTCACTAGATAGGTTTCGCCACCGGCACTCAAATTGCCGACTGCGTACTTCATATTGGCACGCCCGGCCGTGTAGGTGACTTCGAAGGAACGGGGGGTATGCGAATTGAAAAAGCCGTTAACTATCTGCTTTGCCTGCACTTTACTGGAATTGCCGCCTTTTTGAAGGACGGTGATGTCCAGGTTGTCTGAAAACCATGCAGAGAGGGCTTCTGCATTCCCTTGCGCCAGATACTTTGATATCGGCACGAACACGTCGTAACTCCCGCTCTGGGCACTGGCCGCCAAAGTGGCAAAAAGAAAACAGGACGCAGCAATAAATGTCTTGAATCTGAATTGCATACGTCCTGTTATTTTTGCAAAATCTGCGCCAAAAAGGCGTTGTTATACACGCTGGCCGTAGGAACGGTCGGTGGTGTTCACGGTGATCACGTCGCCCTGATTGATGAAGAGGGGCACCATGATCTTTGCACCGGTCTCGAGGGTAACCTCTTTGAGAGCGGAGGTAGAAGCGGTATTACCCTTTACTGCAGGCTCGGCATAGGTAACTTCGAGTGTTACATAGGTGGGAAGTTCGCAGGTGAGGCAGCGTTCTTCGTCTGCCACGAACATCATTTCCACGTGCTGGCCTTCTTTCATGAGGTCGGCATTTTCGACTACGTCGTGAGGGAGATGAATCTGCTCGTAGGTCTCTTCGTGCATGAAGTTGAAACCATCCTCATCGCCATAGAGGAACTGGTAGGGGCGACGTTCCACATTGATGGTCTCGATCTTTGCACCGGCGGTGAAAGTGTTTTCGAGAATGCGGCCGTTTTCGAGGTTACGGAGTTTGGTCTTTACGAAAGCGGGGCCCTTGCCGGGTTTTACATGCTGGAACCATACGATCATGCAAGGCTTACCGTTGAAGTTGAGGTAGAGGCCGTTTTTGAAATCAGCTGTTGTTGCCATATAATTATCTGTTAATCAATTTCGGATATAATGCGCAAAAATAAGGATTCTGCGGCATTATTGCAAATTTTTGATTTGTGAGGCCACTTCTTCCAGCAGCCACTTGGGTGTGGAGGTGGCCCCGCACACTCCCACGATATCATCCGGACAGAACCAGGAAGGGTTCAATTCCGATGCGGAACCTATATTATACGTGCGCGGGTTCTCCCCCTTGCAAAGTTCGCTCAGCACTTTGCCGTTGGAGCTCTCACGCCCGGCCACAAACACAATCACATCATGCCTGCGGGCGAAGTCGACCAGTTCCCTGTGGCGGGATGCCACCTGGCGGCAGATGGTATTATGCACGGTAAGGATATCCCCGGAGGCCATTTTCCCGGCAAGGTAGCTGCAGATTTCTTCATATTCGACCGGGCTTTTGGTGGTCTGGGAGAAGATGTCAATGCGCCTGGACACATCTATCGCGCCGGACTTTAACGCATCCTGCAACTGCTGAAGGTTTTCCACCACCAAAGCCTTTCCGTCCACCTGCCCGACCAGCCCCAGCACCTCTGCATGGCCTATCTTTCCGAAAATTACTATCTGTCCGCCGGGCCTTCCCCTCTGCCAGGCCTCGCGGATACTTTTCTGGATATTCAGCACCACAGGGCAGGTGAAATCCACCACTTCGAATCCCTTTTCCCGCGCCAATTCATAGGTCCTTGGCGGCTCCCCATGGGCGCGGATCAGCAATACCCCAGGCTTTGCATCCAAAGACTGCAATGTGACCAGGCCCTTTCCGCGCAGCCTCGCGAGCTCCGCCTCGTTATGAACTATGGCACCGAGAGAATACAGAACCCCGCCCTCTGCAAGCAGTTTCTCCGCACCGTCTATGGCCCGGATCACACCCCCGCAGAAACCGGAATTCCTATCTATTTCAACAGTCATCAGCCCAGGATGCCGAACTTGCCCTGGATCAGGCCCTGGATCCACACCAGCTCCTCGTGAAGGTTCATGTCGGAATTGTCGAGCTCGAACGCATCTTCGGCCCGCCTGAGAGGCGATGTCTCGCGATGCGAATCGATATAGTCCCGCTCCTTCAGGTTCTTCATAACCTCCTCCATGGTGGCGGGAGTTCCCTTCTGCACAAGCTCGTCGAAGCGGCGCTGTGCGCGCACCTCATCGCTGGCCGTCATGAAAATCTTGAGTTCGGCGGCAGGGAAAACAGTGGTGCCTATATCCCGTCCGTCCATAATCACCCGGCCTTTCACGCTGAATGCGTGCAGGCGCTCATCTACCCAGCTGCGAACGAAAGCCACGGCTGAAATGGGGCTGACATAAGAAGACACCTCCATGGTGCGGATCTCCTTCTCGATGTCGCGTTCACCGCTGAACAGGCGTGTGGAGCCGTCGCCGGGGCGCTCGAAATGGAGGTCGAAACCCTCATCCAGGGCAGCCTTGAGCCCGGGCTCGTCTATGCCCTCCGGGCCGATGAGGCCCTTTTCCATGGCAAGCAGGGTGACACCTCTGTACATTGCGCCGGAATCCAGATAGAGGAAACCAAAATGCTTCGCCACAAGCTTGGCGAAAGTGCTTTTGCCGGTGGA
>DGUE01000197.1 GCA_002393895.1 Bacteroidales bacterium UBA4318 | reverse complement strand
GCAGATGCTCCAGCGAGCTGATTCCTTCTTCCGGATCGTAGTTGTAGACGGATTCTATGGCAAGATATGGCCTGAACGCCATGGGCTCCTTGTAGGGGGCGTCCTGGCCATAATCGAGATAGTAATAGGTATTGGGAGTCATGATCACATCGTGCCCCATGCTGTTGGCCTTGATGCCTCCGGCGACCCCGCGCCAGCTCATGACGGTGGCATTCTCGGAAAGGCCGCCTTCCAGTATCTCGTCCCAGCCTATCAGGCGCTTGCCATGTGCGTTGATGAACTTCTCAGCGCGGCGGATAACGTAGCTCTGCAGTTCGAATTCATTTTTCAGCCCTTCCGCAGCCATACGCTGCTTGCAGCGGCTGCAGAGCACCCAGTTGGCTTTGGAGGCCTCGTCTCCACCTATGTGGATATACTTCGAAGGGAAGATTTCCATCACCTCTTCCAGCACCTTCCCGAAGAAAGCGAAGACATCCTCGCGCCCGGCGCAGATAACGTTGTTGGCCGGGTGTTTGCCGTCGCAGTAGTATTCCGGATGCACGCTCAGCAGCACTCTGTTGTGGCCGGGAAGCTCGATTTCGGGGATGACTTCTATCTGGCGTTCCGCCGCATACGCGACGATTTCCCGAAGGTCATCCTTTGTGAGATAGCCGCCATAGACATGCCCGTCGTCATAGACGGTGCCGTGCACATATCCGGCAGGTTCGCTGCCGTATTTCTGGGCCTTTCCGGACAAGAAATTGTGAAAGAACCAGGCATCGCCGAAGGCGGCGACGGAGGCCATTTCAGGCGCACAGTCGAGCTTGATACGCCAGGCCTCGTTGTCGGTAAGATGCAGCTGCAGACGGCTCATCTTTACCAGGGCCATGGCATCTATCTGCTTGAGGATAAAGTCCTTACTCTGGAAGTGGCGCACCAGATCAAACATCAGCCCACGATGACGGAAGCGCGGTGCGTCATCTATGCGGCAGAAGGCCACACGCCCCCCCGAATCTGCATTCCGCATCTGGATCAGCGACTGTAGGGCGTAGAACTTTCCGGCCTCGCCGGCAGCGCTGATGGTGATCCCCTTGCGGTTGATAGTCAGCGTGTATGCACCGTCAGCTTTCCCCTTCTGCTCCTTAGGGCCGATCTTAAACTTGATGGCAGCCATGTCAGCCTCGGACAGGGTAAAGAAATCCTGCCTGTCCAGAGTGATGCTTCCTGCCGCCTTCCCGCTTGCAGTGGTGTAGGAGGCCACCTTGGGGATGATGCATTCGGGGGTGCTGCCACCGGTGACGGAGGTAATCAGGAGGAGTAGAGAGAACAGTATGGTCATGGTTTAGATCTTTTCAGTGAAACGGTGTTTGCCCGGGCCTGCCTCAATACCCTCGTTGGAGCCGGGCAGGTAGACCGTGGCGTGCGAACCTTCTGGAACTATAACTTTGAGGATGAATCTGCCTCCGCGGATGTCCCAGCGGACGGATGCCTTGCCTTGAGGGGTTTCGGTTTCGTAGGATGCCCAGCTGAGGTCGCCCATGGGGGTGGGGCGCACAATCATGTGCTTGTAGCCAGGTTCGCTGTCATCGATGCGCAGGCCCGCCACACGGGAGTAGAGCCAGGTGAGGCCGCCTCCGAACATGGGATGGTTGCGGGATTTCTTGCCGTCCCAGTACTCCCACATGGTATCGGCGCCCTGTTCAACCCACCAGCCGTAGCCCGGGCATTCCTTCTGTGTCATCACGCTGTAAGCCAGTTCGGAGAGGCCGTTGTCGCAGAGCACGTCGAAGAAGATCTGGGTGCCGAAGATTCCGGTGTTGATGTGGCCGCCGTTGGCTTCTATCTCCTTCCGGAGAGATTCCACCACGGCCGCCTTGTTTTCTTCCGGCACGCCCATGTGGAGGGCGAAGACGTTGGAACCGTTGTTATCGCCGTAGGATGCGGTTTCCGGGTTGTAGAACACCTTGTGGAAAGCGGCCCGGACATCCTGCGCCAGCGCATCGTAACGGGCGGCATCATCCGTCTTGCCGAGCACGGATGCGGCACAGGCCATGAAGCGGGCGCATTTCCAGAGGAAGTAGGTATGCACCAGGCGGTCTTCCGGCAGGTCGTAGGCCGGGCACCAGTCGCCCAGGTTTAGCCAGTACTGCGGCTTTTCCGCGCCGCGCGGCATCTGCATGTTCATGATGCCTTCTTCCGTACGCCAGCTCTCCATGAAGGCGAGCTGCTTCTGCATTGCATCGTAGTGCTCCTCCAGCACCGATTTATCCGCATAGTGACGGTAGTGCTCCCAGGGGATGATGTTGATGGCTGCGCCCCAGGCCACTCCGCCGCCGCATCCGGGATGGAAGGGGGCGGTGTTGGGCACATATCCGCTCAGGGTATCCTGGCAGTCGGACATGTCCCGGAGCCATTTGCGGTAGAAGGCATCGGCGTCGAAGTTCTCCATCACCGCCACACAGGCCACCTGGCCGTCGCCGGTGTAGGCGCCCTTCTCGCGGTGGGGGCAGTCGGAGGCCACTCCCATATGCATGTTATCCGTCTGGGTGCGCCAGAAGAGGTGGTTCACCCTGTTTATCAGGGGGTTGGAGCATTCGAAACGGGCAGTTGTGCGGATGTCGGTATAGATAGCCTCCGCGCGCAGATTCTTCGCCTTGAGTTCGCCCGGCCATCCCTTCACCACCACCTTGCGGAAGCTGTACCAGTTGAAGGAAGGGGCGTAACTTTCGCTTCCGGAGCCCTTGCAGATGTATTTGTAATCCCCGTTCCAAGAGCGTTTAACCCAGTTATTGCCGGAGTCTTCCGGATCGATGGGGTGCAGGAGTTCGATCTCAGTGCCCTCGGGAGCCTTGATGCCATAGAGATGCACGCGGCCGGTGATGTAGTCGCCGAAGTCCACTTCGTAGGAGCCGTCTTCCTGTCTGGTGATGCTCTTAGGCTCAAGGACCTCCATGATTCGGTCTGCAAGGCCTTGCTGCAGTTCGAGTGCGCCCTCCGGGGCCTTGCGGACGACGGCCGGCTGCCATTCCTTGTTGACCTCCAGACGGGCATCATAGGCTTCTCCGCTGTAGATGTTATTATAGAGGATAGGGCCTTTGCACACCTGCCAGGAAGTATCCGAACAGACGGTGCGGGTGCTGCCGTCCTTCATCTTGATTTCTATCTGGCAGAGCAGCCTCGGGGTGCCGAAAGGAGAGACGTTTCCCTTGCGCCAGCCGGCATACCAGCCGTTGCCCAGGGTTACCCCTATGGTGTTTTCGCCCTTCTTAAGAAGGCCGGTGACATCGTAGGCCAGATACATCACCCGGAAGTTCTTGAAGTGCTCGTCGGTGACCTTGATGTTGAACATGTAGCCGGGCTGGCGATGGCCGTACATGGTGTTGTTGGGCACGTAGTAGTCTTCCCCCACGCGCTCGCCGTTGATGGCCGCCTCGAACATACCGAGGCCGCAGATGTACAT
>DGUE01000065.1 GCA_002393895.1 Bacteroidales bacterium UBA4318 | reverse complement strand
GCCAACCTGACTTCGGCCAATGCCGACGCCATCACCCATCCCACCTCCATCGGCAAGATTTATCCCGGCCAGGAGACCAAGATCGTGGACGGCGAACTCTGGATCAAGGGCGACAACGTGTTTTCCGGCTATTACAAGGATCCCGAGAAGACCGCCGAGGCCCTTACGCCCGACGGCTGGCTCCGCACCGGAGACCTCTGCCGCTTCGACGAGGACGGCTTCCTTTATATCACCGGCCGCATCAAGAACCTCATCATCCTCTCCAACGGTGAGAATGTGAGCCCCGAAAGCCTCGAGGAGCCCTTCTATGCCGATCCTTGCGTCCGCGACGCCATGGTGAAGGAAGACGAACTCAACGGCACCCAGGTCATCGCCGTGGAAATCCTCCCGCTGATGCCCGCCTTCGAGGGCAAGCCCTGGGAAGAGGTGGAGGCCTATATGAAGGCCCTGGTGGACAAAATCAACGCCACCCTCCCTTCCACGCATCAGATTCGTAAAATCACCGTGCGCACGGAAGATTTCAAGCGCACCGGCAGCATGAAGGTTTCCCGCGTATGACCCGTGAAGAAATTTTCGCCGGCCTCAAGGAGGTCCTGGCCATCGTCCGCCCCGACACGGACCTGTCAAACGTGAACGATAAAACCGAGCTCGTCCGCGAGCTCGGTATCGATTCCCTTTCCATGATGCTGGTTTCCCTGGCGGTGGAGGAAAAATTCAAGATGCGTTTCGACCCTGCTGCACCCGCCCCCACTACGGTGGGAGAGGTGATCGATGCGGTGGCCGCCGCTCTTTAGTCCGTCAAATCTCTTTTACATAGCTTCTTCGGCGCTGGTACGGCTTGGGGTCGTACGGTCCGAAGAGGCTTTGTACTTTATGGTTCTCCTCCAACTGGGGGTTCAATAGCAAACGCTTGATGCCCAGGTGGATATAATTCTCGTGGAGGTATTTGAACATGAGGAGGGCGGCGCCCTTGGCCTGGTATTCCGGCAGCACGCCGATCAGGAGCCCTTCGGCCACATGGTTGCGCTTCGGGCTCAGTTGCGGGAGAATGTGGATCCAGCCGAAGGGGAAGATGCGGCCCTTGGCCTTGCGCACCCCTTGTGAGATATGCGGCATGGTCACCGTGAAGGCCACCAGCCGGTCCTCGTCATTGACCACGAAGGCCACCATGTCCTTGTTGAGGACGGGGACATACTGCTTCACATAGCCGTCGATCTGCTCTTCGCTCAGTTTGGTGTATTCGTACAGCGGCGCGAAGGCGTCGTTGAGGACGTGGAACATTTCGCGTCCGCGGCGGGCCATCTGCCGGATGTTCCTGGCCCTGTAGATATGCACGCCGAAGCGGTTCTCCACCGTGGAGGCCAGTTGCATCATGGGCGGAAGTTCGTCGGAGAATTCGATGTAGCGCTGGGTCCAGTCCGCATCTTTCACGAAGCCCATTCTCTCCAGGAACTCCGGATAGTAAGGGTAGTTATAGATGACGGTGAAGGGGCTCTCGTTCTCGAACCCTTCCACCAGCAGGCCTTCGCGGTCCATGTCGGTGAAGCCGAGGGGGCCCTTCACCTTGGTGCAGCCACGCTCCTTGCCCCAGGCGACGGCCTTGTCGATCAGGGCTTTGGCCACTTCGTAATCCTCGATGACATCGAACCAGCCGAAGCGCACCGCATTCTCTTTCCATTTTTCGTTGGCCTTGCGGTTGATGATGGCGGCTACGCGCCCGGCCACTTCTCCGTTTTTGTAGGCCAGGAAAAGTTCGCGCTCACAGAAGGAGAGGGAGGGATTGTCGTCTCCGAGGGATTTATATTCGTCGTCTTCAAAGGCGGGAACCCATTTGTCGCAGTCTTTGTAAAGGCCGATGGGAAAGTCGATGAAAGCTTTGAGCATTTTCTTCCCTTCGACGGGAACAATGCAGATTTCAGTTGACATAGGTATAGGTTTTAGTCTAAAAGTCCACAAATGTAGTCAATTTTTGCTAACTTTGCCAATTATTGAGAATGTATGGAACAGAAGATCTTTAACAAGTGGAACAGAATCGTGGGGCTTGTGGTGCTCGCCATCGCATCGGCCACCTACCTTTCCACGATAGAACCGACCGCCTCTTTCTGGGATTGCGGTGAATTCATTGCCTCGTCGTACAAACTGGAAGTGGGTCACCCTCCGGGAAACCCCGTGTTTCAGCTCATCGCCCGTTTCTTCACCATTCCGGTGAGCCCGGAGCATGCGGCCATGGCCGTGAATGCCATGAACGCCATCCTGAGCGCCCTCACCATTTTCCTGCTCTATTTCACCATCGTCTTCTTTGCGAAAAGGCTGGTGGGAGGTGAGCGCGTCTCCTTGGGACAGGCGGTGGCGGTCTTCGGTTCCGGCGCCGTGGGCGCCCTGGCCTACTGCTTCTCCGACACGTTCTGGTTCAGCGCCGTGGAAGGAGAGGTGTATGCCATGTCCTCGCTCTTCACCGCCCTGGTCTTCTGGGCCATGTGCAAGTGGTACGACCAGGCCGACCGGCCCCACGCCAACCGCTGGATTGTGCTCATCGCCTTCCTGATGGGCCTCAGTATCGGCGTGCACCTGCTGAACCTTCTCACCATCCCGGCTTTCGTCTTCATGTACTATTATCGCATGAACGAAGGGAAGAAACTGCCTTTCAAGAGGCTCCTCGGCATTTTTGCCATCGGCGTAGTGATCGAGTTCCTGCTGGTGTACCTGTTTATCCCGTATCTTCCCAAGGTGGCCGCCTTCTTCGACCGGCTCTTCGTGAACGGTCTGGGCCTGCCGTACAACAGCGGCGCCCTGTTCTTCCTGGTGGCCCTGCTGGCGCTTTGCTTCTGGTCGCTGTTCGCCACGCTCAAGAAGGGCAAGGTGTTCTGGAATACGGTGATGCTCTGCGTCACCACCCTGGTGATGGGCTTTTCGCTCTTTGCCATCGTCATCATCCGTTCCAGCGTGAAAACGCCCACCAACGAGTATCAGCCCGACAATGCCTATACCCTTGTGCGTTACCTGAGCCGCGAGCAGTATGGCTCTACGCCGCTGCTCTACGGCCAGTATTACGACGC
>DGUE01000188.1 GCA_002393895.1 Bacteroidales bacterium UBA4318 | reverse complement strand
TTTTTCTGAAACTACAACATCTGCACGAAATCTTTCATTCCTTCGGTGGCCACTTTGCGGATATGGACTATGCGATTGTCCCACAGGGGCACGTCTGCCGGGTCTATGATGTAGATGGGCGCCTCCGCGGATGCATAGCGGTACAGCCCGGCGGCGGGATATACCTGCAGCGAAGTGCCCACTATCAGCACTATGTCCGCCCTGGAAACCAGGTCGATGGCCTGCTCCATCTTGGGCACTGCCTCGCCGAAAAAGACTATGTGCGGGCGGAGCTGCACTCCGTTCGGGGCCTTGTCGCCAAGGTGCACGGCATCGTAGCCCACGTCGAAGACCTGCCTCTCGCTGAATCCGTCGTTGTCGTTGTAGCAGTTCTCGGGCCTCACCTTGGTGGCCTCTCCGTGAAGGTGAACCACGTGCGTGCTGCCGGCCCTTTCGTGCAGATTATCAACGTTTTGCGTGATCACGTCCACTATGTAATCCTTCTCCAGGTCCGCTATCGCCCTGTGGGCATCGTTGGGTTTGGCGTTGCGAAGATGCTCCCTCTGCATATTGTAGAACTCCAGCACCTTGCTGCGGTCCCGGTACCATCCTTCGATGGATGCCACTTCCATGGGGTCGTAATTGTCCCAGAGGCCTCCGTTGTCCCGGTAGGTCCCCAGGCCGGACTCGGCGCTCACGCCGGCCCCGGTAAGAACTGCTATCCTCTTTTTCATTCGTCTTTCATCTTAAAGTAATACTTCCTCAGCCAATACTCGAAAAGCGGGTCCAGCACACGCGGCTCGTCGTTCTCGCCGAAGGTGATGATTTCCTTCTTGCAGAGGGCATCCTTGAGCCTGCGCACGTTGGCAGAGGAGTGGAGCCGGTAGCGCTCGATCACTTCCGAAGAACTGAAGCGCTTGCATCCGTCCAGGGTGGCCTTCAGCAGCGAAACCTGGAAGCCGGTGAGGTCGGAGACCATCTCCTTGAAGCGGGGTTCATGGATGGAGATGAGCATGTCCAGCGCCTCCTGGAGGGTGGCGTCGGTGATGTAGCCCTTGGTGAGATGATCGCAGATGGATGCGAAGTGGTTGATATACCAGATGTTGTTCTGGAATCGCTTGGCCACGCTCATCATCAGGTCCCGGTCGATAACCTTGCCGCTGGTGAGGAATCCGCGCACTATGTGGTCTGTTATTTCCCTGGAATCTATATCGCTGATAATCACGTGGTTGACCTGACGGTGGAAGAACACTTTCTCTTCGAAGATCTGCTTCATCGCGTTCACCGCCGAGCCCAGGAAAACGAAGTTGCAGAGCCCGCTCTGGTTGGCCTTCAGCGTCTCTTCGAAAAGCTTCAAGAATCTCTCCCAGTCCTCGAGGAAACAGATGTTCTGGAATTCGTCCAGCACCATGTAGATTTTGCGGCCGGTGACGGCGGCGATGCGCCAGGGGAGCCCGAGCATGGAGCGGATGTCGTTTTCGTCTATGCTCCAGCTGAGCGACAGCACCTCGTCGGCCCTGGCGTAGATGTCCGGGTCGAACACGAAATGCGTGTCCGGGAGGCAGTCGCGCACTATGTGTGCGTACTCGTCCGGGGTGGTGGCGATGGCGCGGATGAGGGCCGAGCCGAAGCCGAGCAGAAACTCTTCCGTGCTGCGGACCTGGAGCATGGGCAGTTCTGCGGTAATGAAAACCTTGCCGGAGATGCGCATGTTCAGGAAGGTCTGCTGCAGAAGCGACTTCTTGCCGGTCTTGGCAGGCTCATAGATCACCACGTTCTCGCCCTGGTCCAGGAGATTGGCGACAACAGTCTGCTCGCTCCTGCGGCCGATGTTGTTTTTGCCGGTGACCGGTTTGTAGTAAATGAATGCAGGATCCATAGTGTAACAACCTTGTTCCAAACGCAAAAATAATAAATTATTTTGCGGAATAGCGAAAAATCACTATTTTTGCGGTCCAAAATTTTTAGAAGACTGTCGAGCTTGTTATGAAGAGCTGCTCCCGAGAGCAGCCGCTTGCAGCCAAAACTTTAAAAAAGTTTTATTTTATGTACGCAATTGTAGACATTGCAGGTAGCCAGTTCAAGGTTGAGGCCGGAAACGAGATTTTCGTACCCCGCCTTCCCCAGGCTAAAGACGCAGAAGTAGAGTTTGACAAGGTGCTCCTCGTAGACGTTGAGGGCAAAGTCAAAGTCGGTGCTCCCTATGTTAAAGGTGCTGTTGTTAAGGCAACCGTGCTCGCAGACGATGTAAAGGCAGACAAGGTGCTCGTTTTCAAGAAGATCCGTCGCAAGGGCTTCCAGAAGTTGAACGGTCACCGTCAGAAGCTTACCAAGATTAAAATTAACGAAATCGCTTAAGTATTATGGCACACAAGAAAGGTCAATCCAGTTCAAAGAACGGTCGTGAGTCGCACAGCAAGCGTCTCGGCCTCAAGAAGTTCGGCGGCGAAGTCGTTAAGGCCGGCAATATCATCGTCCGTCAGAGGGGTACCGTGCACAATCCCGACAAGAACGTCGGTATGGGCAAGGACCACACTCTCTACGCACTCGTGGACGGAACTGTAAAGTTCGCCCGCAAGAGGGGAGACAAATCCTTCGTATCGGTTATTCCCGCAGAGAACTAGCTGATGCTTACACTGAAATCACTCCGTGAAGATCCTCAGGCAGTCATCGACCGTCTGAGGGTCAAAAATTTTGACGCCAAGCCCATAGTGGACAAGGTCCTGGAGCTCGACGCCCGCCGCCGTGCCCTCCAGATGGAGAGCGACGCGCTGCTTGCAGAGCAGAAAAAGAAGGCTGCCGAGATCGGCGGTCTCATGAAACAGGGTCTCAAGGATGCCGCAGAAGCTGCCAAGGCAGCGGTGGCGGCTCTCAAACAGAAGAGTACGGATCTTCTCGCCCAGGGCGAACAGGTGGCTTCCGAGCTGGAAAGCCAGCTGGTGCTCCTTCCCAACACCCCCTGCGCACTCGTCCCGGAAGGGAAGGATGCTGCGGACAATCTTGTGGTTAAGGAAGGCGGCCCCGATGTGAAGCTTCCCGAAGGCGCACTCCCTCACTGGGAACTCGCCAAGAAGTACGACATCATCGACTTCGACCTCGGCGTCAAGATCACCGGAGCAGGTTTCCCCGTTTACAAAGGTAAAGGCGCCCGTCTGCAGAGGGCTCTCATCAACTTCTTCCTCGATGAGAACACCAAGGCGGGATACCAGGAGACAGAGCCTCCCGTGGTGGTGAATGCCGCTTCCGGATTCGGAACCGGCCAGCTGCCGGACAAGGAGGCCCAGATGTACTACGTGGGTCTGGACAATTTCTACCTCGTGCCTACCGCCGAGGTGCCTGTCACCAACATCTTCCGGGATGTCATCCTCGCTAACGACCAGCTCCCGCAGAAGCTTACGGCCTACACGCCCTGCTTCCGCCGCGAGGCCGGTTCCTACGGCAAGGACGTGCGCGGGCTCAACCGTCTGCATCAGTTCGACAAGGTTGAGATCGTGCGCGTGGAGAAGCCCGAAGACAGCTACAAGGCTCTCGATGAGATGGTCGCCCATGTGGAAGGGCTCGTGCAGAAACTCGGGCTCAAGTACCATATCCTGAGGCTGTGCGGAGGCGACATGTCCTTCACATCCGCCATTACCTATGATTTCGAGCTTTGGAGCGCCGCCCAGGGCCGCTGGCTGGAGATTTCGTCGGTTTCCAACTTCGAATCCTTCCAGGCCAACAGGCTGCATCTGCGCTATCGCGATGCAGACGGCAAGACCCAGCTCGCCCACACGCTCAATGGCTCTTCCCTCGCACTTCCGCGCGTGGTGGCCGCCCTCCTCGAGGACAACCAGACCCCGGACGGCATAGTGATTCCCGAAGTCCTTCGTCCGTACACAGGCTTCGACATCATTGACTAGCGAGAGAACCATTCTCGGCATCGATCCCGGAACCAACCTGCTTGGTTTCGGGATTGTTCGTGTGGATTCGGCAGGCCACCCTTCCTATGTGGATATGGGCGTGCTCGATCTTCGCAAGATCGCCGATCCCTACGACAAGCTGGAGTGCATCCATGCCAAGGTTTCCGCACTCTGCGAACTGCATCATCCCACCGACCTCGCAATCGAGTCACCCTTCTACGGCAAGAATGCCCAGGTCATTCTCAAGCTCGGCCGGGCGCAGGGGAGTGCGATGATTGCGGCCATCTCCCACGGAGTGAGCGTATGCGAATATGCCCCCCGAAAGGCAAAGATGGTCATCTGCGGCAATGGCGCCGCATCCAAGGAGCAGGTGGCTCTCATGGTGGAGCGCACGCTCGGCATCAACATCGACAGCAAATACCTCGATGCCACCGATGCCCTCGCCATCGCCATGTGCCATTATTACCAGCTCAAGAGCCCCCTGGCCTCTGCCGGAAAGGGGGCGTCCTCCTGGGAAAAATTTATTTCGCAAAATCCCGGAAGGGTAAAATAAACTTCTCGCCCGTGTGCGCGTCATATATTCCGATATGATCAAACTCGCTAAAGCCTTCACCTTGATTGCCGGCCTGCTGGTTGCGGCCGGTCTGGGTGCCCAGAACACTATTTCCGCAGAGTTGTTGGACTCCTCCAACGACGAACCCATCCCTTTCGCCACTGTCTCCGTCTCCAGGGAAGGAGCCAAGAAGCCGGATTACTACGACCTCAGCACGGAGAACGGCCATGTGACCATCAAGAAGGTGCGCCAAGGCAGCTACATCTTCCGTGTGGAACTCCTCGGCTACAAGACCTGGGAGAAGCACATCAAGGTCGAGGGTAATCTGAACCTCGGAAAGATCAAGGTGGATCCCGACAAGCAGATGCTGGATGCAGCGAGCGTATCGGCCGTGGGCAACCCCATAGTGGTGAAGAAGGATACCCTGGAATACAACGCCACATCCTTCAAGACAACCGAGAACGACATGCTGGAAGACCTTCTGAAGAAGCTCCCCGGCATAGAGGTGGCGGAGGACGGATCCATCACCCATAACGGCGAGACCATCACCAAGATCACCATCGACGGCAAGACCTTCTTCCTCGATGACCCGCAGCTCGCCTCCAAGAACATCCCCGCCAAGCTCATTAACAAGCTCAAGGTCATCAACAAGAAGAGCGAGCAGGCAGAGTTCACAGGCATCGACGACGGTGAGGAAGAGAAGGTGATAGACCTGGACATCAAGCCCGGCATGATGAAGGGCGCTTTCGGAAACATTATGGCCGGCGGCGGACGGGATATCCCCACCGACAATGTGACAAACCCCGACTGGCGCTACCAGGGTGCCGCATTCATAGGCAACTTCACCAAGGACAGGCAGCTGAGCCTCATCCTGAACGGCAACAACACCAACAACCGCGGCTTCAACGACCTTTCCGGTTCGATGATGGGCAACATGCGCGGCGGTGGCGGCGGAATGGGCCGCGGCCAGGGCGGCTGGGGCGGAGGCAACGGCATCACCACCTCCTACATGGCGGGTGTGAACGGGGCCTGGACCCTGCTCGACGGCAATATGGACCTGGGGTCCAACTATCTGTTCAACCACACCGGAACTGATGTGATGGAGAGCAGCGAGAAGGTAAACTACTACGACAACTACAACGTCATCGACCGTTCCGAGGGAATGAGTTCCACCGTCAGCAACGGCCACCGGGTGGGAGTACGACTCGAGCATAAGTTCAGTGAGAACACCTCCATCCTGTTCGAGCCCCGCATCAACTTCGGCAACGGCCATTATACCCAGCAGAACGAGACCTGGCGCTACGTGGATTCCCTTTCCAACCCTGGCGCTCAGCTGATGTCGAATTCCGACAATCTCCAGTCCGGAAACAACAATAACCTGTCCACCAGCGGATTCATGCTCTTCCGCCAGCGTCTCGGCATCCCCGGGCGCACCATGACCGTGATGGGGCGCTATTCCTTCAGCAACAACGACCTGAACTCCTTCAACAAGTCCACCACCACCTCCGCGGGGGTGGCTTCCTCGGTGGACCAGAGCATAAAGTCGAACCAGCAAAGCTCCAGCCTCATGGGCCGTGTCACCTACACCGAACCCATAGGCCATAACCTCTATCTGGAGGCCAACTACCGCTACTCCTGGTCCAAGTCCACATCCGAGAAAGACACCTGGGACAATCTGCTTAACCAGAAGTCCTACGTGTATTCCAATGAGATACTTAACGAGTCACACAATCAGGAGATGGGTTTCAACCTGATGTACCAGAAGGAGAAGTCCCGTGCGCAGATCGGCTTTGCCGCCCTTCCCACCGATACCTACAACAGCACCACCCGCTACAATGCCGCATCCGACACATGGAAGCCGGTGGAATACAAGGATTTCCGCTGGAATTTCTCGCCCCGTATGATGATGTGGTGGGAGTTCAACGACAATGCCAACGCGCGTCTCTTCTACCGTGGCAATTCCGCCCAGCCTTCCACCCGTCAGCTGATGCCTGTGCCGGATAATTCCGACCCTCTGAACGTCTCGTTCGGTAACCCTTCGCTTACTCCTTACTTCTCGCATAACATGCGTGGGGAGGTGCGTTACAACAACAAGAAGAATTTTGCCTCGTTCAACATCAATTTCAACGCAGGGTATGTGCAGAATCCTATCGTGAGCCTCAACTGGATCACCAACGGCGCTGCTTACTCCATGCCTTTCAACGGGCCGGACAGCATGAACGCGGGTATCAACGGTTTTGCCAACATTCCTATCGCGAAGTCCAACTTTTCCATCTCCAACTTCGCACGTGTGAACTGGAGCAAGTCTTCTTCCTACAAGGGCAAGAACATCGACATGAGCACCTACACTACCGGTGGAGACTACTACGCCTTCATGGATGAGCTGATTGCCAACTGGGAGAATGCATCCTGGTTCAAGGAGCACGTCGACCTGAGCACTACCACCGCTTTCACTGCCGTGGAGCGCTTCAGGCTCGTCTACCGCTCGGATAACCTTGAACTCAGCGCATCGGGCCGCACCCGCATGAGCAAGTCCTGGAATACCCTCAGCGACGAAAGCACTTCCACTTTCAATAATCAGGTCCGCCTCACTGCAAACTGGACCATGGACGGCCCCGGCATCACCTTCAAGGCAGAGGGCAACTACAACTGGTACAACGGTTACAAGACCGCCCAGCCCTCCGAGTACGTGATGAATGCCGAGATCCAGAAGCTCCTCTTCAACAAGAAGATGACCATCGCCCTCAAGGGATACGATATTCTGGGCCAGGCCAAGAACCTGTCGGTGGTGGATAATTCCGAGTATCACAGCGAGGTTGTGAACAACACCCTTGGACGTTACATAATCCTATCCCTTACCTATCGCTTCGGCACCTTCGACCGCAGTCAGATGCGCGGTCCCGGCCGCGGCCCCGGCGGCCCCGGCGGCCCTGGCGGCCCTGGTGGCCCTGGTGGGCGCAGGTAGGAATAATCGCCAAAGTTTCTTATCTTTGTATGCTATGGCAGAGTCAAAGAAAGAAAACAAAAAGGGCGGAATCCTTTCCAATTGGATTGTCCGCAATCTGATACTTGCGGTGGTGTTCGTGGTTGCGTTGCTCGTGATCGTGAACATATTGCTGAATCTGGGCACTCAGCACAATAAGGAAATCACCGTGCCGGATTTTACCAACATGACCTTTGAGGAGGCGAGCTACAATGCCGAAAGAGTTGGTCTCCTTGTGGAAATCGGGGATTCGGTTTATGTGCGCCGCATGAAGAAGGGTGCCGTGTTCTCCCAGTTCCCGAAAGGGGGAAGCCGGGTCAAGAAAGGCCGCACCATCTCCCTCACCACCAATGCCAAGACCGCCAAGGAGGTCACAATGCCGCTCCTGATAGGTTATTCCATGCGTCAGGCAAAGGCGGAACTCGCATCCCGCGGGCTGAACCTGGGGCGCCTTATCTATGTGAACGACATCGCCACCAACAACGTGCTGAAGCAGCTGTACAACAGCCGCGAAATCCCTGCCGGAACACAGATCGAGAGTGGCTCGGCCATAGACCTGATGGTGGGGCTTAACAGCGAAGATAATCGCACCTATGCTCCTGATGTAAAGGGACTTAAGTATCTGCGTGCGCTGGACGCGGTGCACGACAATTCCCTGAATGTCGGCAAGGTTTCCTTCGACAAGGGAGTCAAGACCTACAGTGATTCTCTGAACGCGGTGGTCTACAAGCAGTCTCCTTCCACGGCCGGCGGCCCCCTCACCATGGGCGCTGCCGTCTCTCTCTGGCTCACCACAGAAGAAAGTAAAATCGCTGAATTGTCGAAATAGTCATTATGGTAGACTGGACCGACGAAGAACTGATTGAGGATGCCGAACAGGGTATGTTCGAGCATTTTCGTCTGAATGTCGATGCAGGGCAGGTGCCAATACGCATCGACAAGTTCATGTCGGCCCATCTCGAGGATACATCCCGCAACCGCATCCAGTGTGCAATCAAGGAAGGGTACGTGAAGGTGGGGGAGAAGACCGCCAAGGCTAATCTGCTGGTGCGTCCGGGAGATGTGATTCGTTTTGTGATGCCCTACAGGCGCCGCGGCGTGGATCTTGTTCCTCAGAATATTCCCCTCGATATAGTATATGAAGATGATGATGTGCTGGTGGTGAACAAGCCTGCCGGCATGGTGGTGCATCCTGGCCACGGCCACTTCGACGGCACGCTCGTGAATGCCCTTCTGTTCCATTTTTCTTCTGCATCTTCGGCGGAGGTGTCGGTATCCGATGCGGACGCCATATCCGCCCACGGATGTAGTGGGAGGGGCCC
>DGUE01000091.1:10621-17533 GCA_002393895.1 Bacteroidales bacterium UBA4318 | reverse complement strand
CCCATCCTGAAGCGCCAAGACATAAAGATGCGTCCTTAGCTCAGTCGGTAGAGCAATTGACTCTTAATCAATGGGTCCAGGGTTCGAGCCCCTGAGGGTGTACAAAAATAGAGCAGGCTTTTGGCCTGCTCTATTTTTGTATTATAACCAAATACTGGAATAAGCGTCGCTTGGCATGCGCCAGTCCCCTCTTGGCGAGAGTGAGACGCTGCCCACCTTAGGGCCGTCCGGCATGCAGCTGCGCTTGAACTGCTGGCTGAAGAAACGCTTGCAGAACACTTTGAGCCACTTCCCTATCGTAGCCTCGTCATAGAGGCCTTCAAATGCGATTACAGCCAGGAACAGCACCTTCTCCGGGGTGTACCCCCAGCGCATTATATTATAGAGGAAGAAGTCGTGCAGCTCGTAGGGCCCTACCAGGTCTTCCGTCACCTGAAGGATAGTGCCGTCGTCCGAGGCAGGCAGAAGCTCAGGAGAGATGGGAGTGTCCACAATATCTGCCAGCACTTCCTGTGCACCCTCAAAATGCTCGGAAGCGGCGAACTTGACCAGGGCGCGCACCAGAGTCTTGGGCACGGATGCATTCACTCCATACATGGACATATGATCTCCATTGTAGGTGCACCAGCCAAGGGCCAGTTCGGAAAGATCTCCGGTGCCTACCACTATTCCACCCTCCTGCCCGGCGACATCCATAAGTATCTGGGTGCGTTCTCTGGCCTGCGCGTTTTCGTATGTAGCATCATGATTATCAAGCGAATGACCAATGTCATCTAAATGTTTGCTTACAGACGGAACTATCGAAATCTCACGCGTTGTCACCCCAAGCTTTTCCATCAGAACCCAGGCATTTCCTTTGGTACGACCGGTGGTTCCGAAGCCGGGCATGGTGATGCCGATGATGCCCTTACGGTCCAGGCCCAATTTGTCGAATGCCATCACGCTCACCAACAGGGCAAGCGTGGAGTCCAGGCCTCCTGATATGCCGACAACAGCCTTCTTGCAGCCGATATGCTCCAGGCGGGAGCAGAGCCCCAGCACCTGGATATTAAGAATCTCCTTGCAGCGCTTTGCCAATTCCGGCCCCTGGGGCACAAAGGGATGTGCCTCTACCTGCCTTAGAAGCTCACGGCCGAAATCGGTAGGGAATGCTTCCCCTCCGGGGATGGTGGTGTAGACATCCGCCCTGCAGGAAAGCAAATCCTTGAAATTGGGATTCTTGGCGCGGAGAGCATCCATACGCTCCACATCCACATCTGCATAGATGGCGGACGAGCAACGCTGGAACCTCTCATTCTCGGCCAGCAGGGAGTTGCTCTCATAGATCACAGAAGAACCGCCCCATACAAGATCGGTGGTTGACTCACCATAGCCGCAGCTACAGTACACGTAGGCGGCAAACAGGCGCGATGCCGTAGACGCGACCAGCTGCTTGCGGTAGTCATTCTTGAGGAGCGCCTCATTGGATGCGGACAGGTTGATTATGATGTTTGCTCCGGCAAGGGCCGCATAGGTGCAAGGGGGCACCGGGACCCACAGGTCCTGGCAGATTTCCACTCCCACCACAGCCTTTCCAACAGAGAATAACTGCCTGGCACACAGCCTTGTAGACTGACCAGCATAAACTATTTCTTTATTCACTGTGGAGCCACTCTCAAACCAGCGGACTTCATAGAACTCGGCATGATTCGGCAGATAGGACTTGGGCACAATGCCAAGTATCTTGCCACCCTTGATCAGAACGGCACAGTTAAATAGCCTGCCTGCGCAACGCACAGGGGCGCCCACTGCAACCAGCATTCCGGAAGGAAGCCCGGCTCCGGCTATATCCTTAACGGCCTTTTCGGCCGCCTCCAGCAGACGCTGTTGGCCAAACAGGTCGGCGCAGCTGTATCCCGTAATGCAAAGCTCGGGAAAAACAACTATCGATGCCTCTTTGCGCGCAGCCTCCTCCGCAAGGCGGATAATCTCCGCCGTATTGCGTTCTACATCTGCCAGATACAGCCTGGGGGTAACCGCTGCCACACGGACCAGCCCATAGTCTTTATGCTCAAGTTCTTTCATAACAAGTTCTTAATTCCCACAAATTTAGTTATTTTTGTACACTTTTACGAAAACCTAATCCAATGAACAAAGAAGAAATTCAAAAAATCATCCCTCACAGAGCCCCCATGCTCCTCGTGGATGAGACCAATCTTTTTGAAGACGGTCACGTAGAATCCAAATACACAATTCCCCAGGACGCCTGGTTCGTGCAAGGGCATTTCCCCGGATATCCGGTGGTTCCCGGCGTTATTATGTGCGAGATTATGGCCCAGGGCAGCGTGTTGCTGATTCCCCGAGAGATGCTTGAGGTGAACACAGCCATGTACGCAGGCCTGGACGGCATCAAGTTCAAAGGCTCGGCTTTTCCCGGCGACACGGTGGAAGTATACTCCAAACTCATAGATATCCATCCTCCGCTCGTAGTGGTGGATTCCACAGCTAAAGTGAACGGAAAACTCTGCACAAAGGGCACGCTTAAGTTCTTCCTTGTTCCAAAAGAAAACCTTAAAGGCATCAAATAGAATGAGCGGAAAAGCTCCAATAGTAGAATGGCCCCTGGAAATCAACAGTTTCGAGGTAGACCAGAACTCCAACATCAAAACCGTCAGCCTTCAGAATCTGCTTCAGGAGGTCGCTTACAAAGGATCCGACTTCTGCGGCTGCGGGCCGGATGTAATGCAGTCCAGAGGGCTGTTCTGGGCGCTTAACCGCATACATTTCAGCATATTGCGCTGCCCGCGCTGGGGCGACAGCGTAGTTCTCCAAACATGGTCCCGCGGGCAGGTAGGGCCTCTATGGCACAGGAACTTCCGCATGGTCGCCCAGGACGGGGTTCCGGTAGTGCTCGGCACCTCCGCCTGGACGGTGGTGGACTACAGGGAGCGTGCGCTCTTTCGCGGTGAACTGGGTTTCGACCAGTCTTTCCATCACGAAGAAGACACCCTTCCCTTCTGTACCAAGATTTTGATTCCCAGAGACTTGGAACAGAATCCCGCCGGCAGCCACACGGTGGTATGGTCGGACATAGACACAAACGGGCACGCCAACAACTGCGCCTACACCCAATGGGTGCTGGACGCAATGCCCGTAGACTATGTGCGGAATCACGTGGTTAAAGATGTGCAGGTGAACTACAACCACGAAATCCACCTCGGAGAAAAGGTGGATTTCTTCATGTCCAGAGCAGAAAACCTGTGGTTTGTCACCGGAAGGACCGGCGAAAAAGTCTGCTTCAGCGTCAGGCTGGAATTCGACTAAGCGTCAAGCGCTTCAGCGAGGATTTCAATAGGATTGAGCACGGGCAGGCCTGTGCTCATTTCTATTTGCCACTTACAGGTTTCGCAGTCGGTTGCCACATACTCCGGGTTGCTCGTCCTGATATCGGTGAAGAGCTTGGAGCCTATCTGCTGAGTGAAGCCATAGTTCTCTTTCTTGAACCCGAACGTTCCGGCTATGCCGCAGCAATTCTGGTCCAGCACAGTGAGATGAAGCCCTGGAATCATGCGGAGCAACTCTATGGAATATACCTGCCATCCCATCTTCTGCATATGGCATGCAGTATGGTATACCACCTTCATTCTGAAGTCTTTACGGAACTTTAGCTTAATTTCTCCTGAAGATACTTTTTCGTAGAGCCACTTGGTTGCGAGCATGATGGAATTGCGCACATCGGCATTCTCAAGGCCGAGCACATCAGGGTACTCATCGCGCATGGTGAAGGTGCAGGTGGAGGATGTGGTGAGTACGGGCTCCCCAGCCGCCACAGCCTTGCGAATAGAGGCAAGATTCACCTCTCCCTGCTTGCGGGCCTTGTCGGCAAAGCCGTTGCTCATCAGGGCGACGCCACAGCACTTCTCCTTCTCAAGCAAATGCACGCCATAGCCTGCGGCATTCATTATCTTTACGAAATCCTGCCCCAGCTTGGGATAGTTATAATTCACGTAGCATCCGTGGAAATAGGTCACGAACTTTTCAAAACCAGACTGGCCCTGTTTGCGGAACCAGTTCACGAATTTCCTGGCAGAATACTTGGGGAAAGTGCGATGCTTGTCGACGCCCAACACCCCATGCATTACAGATTTAACAGGCTTCAACTGCAGCACTTCATTCACCACTGGGGCAAACGGGCTCGCGAGCGAACCCACCAGGTCGGTACTCGCCAGTGTCCAGTCCCTAAGGCCAGTCAAGCCCTTCCTGCGGGCCTGGGAGCCATATTTAATGCGTGCGAGCTGTATCATGTCGGCTATGTGCACATCGGAGGGGCATGCCACCTCGCAGCGTTTGCAGTTAAGGCAGTATTTCAGGGCATAGTCGAAGAATGCCGGATCTTTCAGTCTGTAGCGTTCTCCGTCCGGGCCGGCCTTCTTGGGGCCGGGATAGTCCGGATTCACCTCCATCATCGGGCAAACCAGCGTGCATAGATTGCACTTGAGGCATTGTTCAAGATTAGTCATTGCGAATATCTCCCACTGCAGTAAGATTAACTATTGCCTTCCCTCCAACCAGCACCCTTCCTTCGGCATCGGTCTTAACTCCGAATTTCATAAAAGGCTGAGGGGCCTCGAAATCGGGATCGAACCACTTGGTGCGGTCGGGATCATAATCCACATCCGCCCCGAAAAGCGGCTCCCAGATGTGCTCCTTGTCGGAGAGCAGCCCACGGGAAAAGAACTTGCCGGTAGCGAGCACATACTCATCAGCCACAAGGGGCTCGTCCATGTTGCGCGTGCGGATCTCCACAACCCTGCCGTCCTCTATCTTTCCGGAAATGGCCCTGTCTCCCCTCAAAACCACGGCTCCCTGATTCTGGAGGGCAGCCAAACGGGCATAAGGGCTTTCGTACTTGACGGCAGAGAGCGACAGGCCCTCAGACACAATGCAGACCTTCTTGCCTGCTTCCACCAGAGGCTCGGCGGCGTTGCATCCAGCCCATCCGCCTCCTATAATAATTACGTCAAATCTCATCTCTGTTGGTTTTTTGCATATATTCCGCCTCCCTGAGCGTATCTCCCCACAGTACCGGGGTCATCCCCTTCCATCTTTCCTGCATATACTCCCGAACAAGCTCTTCGGCAGACACAGAAAGGATATCGGCAAGAACGGCAGCCACTTTGCGTATGCAGAACGAACCCTGGCACGTGCCCATTCCGATACGGGTGTGACGGCGGAGGTCGGAAATATTCCGGACTCCGAAGTTCTTCACGGCATATTCTATCTCTGCACGGGTGACGCTCTCGCACTCGCAGATTATCTCACCGCCCTTTTCGAAATCCATCTGCGCCACCTCGGTGCCGTGACGGCCTATGGCTGCGCGGATGTTGAAAGGATCCTTGAAGCGGGGCTTCCTGCCTTCAGAACCGGGCAGAGGCTTTACTGCAGTCTCGCAACGGGCGGAAGAACCGAGCTTTTCGCACACAAGGTCTGTGGCCATTTCTGCCATCAGGCGGGCCGTAGTGAGCTTTCCGCCTGTTATGGTGATGAGCCCGGGCACACCGTCCCGTTTTTCATGGTCCAGAAGAACTATGCCGCGGCTCACATTGCGCCCGTCCCCGGTAGGATCCGCGACCACCAGCGGCCTGACTCCGGCATATGCGCGGATGATCCGCGTATGGGCCAGGCAGGGCACCAGCTGCTCGCCTTCACGGAGCAGGAGGTCCACCTCTTCGGGGGTGGCGTGCATGTCGTCGCAGGTTTCGATCGGCACCTTATCGGACGTGGTACCCAGCACGCTGACCACGTCTCCCGGCACCAGGATATCGGCATTCGCCGGCTTTCGGCAGCGGTTTATGACCATGTTGGCCACACGGTGGCCGAATATGATGAGGGCGCCCTTGCTCGGCATCATGCCTATGGTGACTCCCGCCTCGCGGGCAAGCCCGGCAGTCCAGATTCCGGCAGCAAGAACCACCTCACGGCCGCGTATCACATCTCCTTTGGACGTCTTTACCCCCACTACCCTGTCCCCTTCCCTCACAAGTTCGGTGACAGCCGTAAACTTGAGGATATCGGCCCCATGCCGCTGAGCATCAAGTATATGGGCGTCTACCAGCCGGAAAGGGTCCACCGACGCATCCGGCACCTTTACGGCGCCTATGATGCGGGGATTGATTGCCGGCTCCAGCCTGAGAGCTTCTGCGGGATCTATCGCCTCTGCCTCTATGCCGGCCTCACGGCACTTCTTTATAAAATTGGCCTGGTAGTCCAGCCCATCCTCGGGGAGGGAGATGAACAGGCCCTCTGTCTGCTCCACGCAGTTGGAAGCGATACGGCGGAGTATCCTGTTCTCGCGTATGCATTCTTCGGCCCCTTCGCGGTCTGTAACCGCATAGCGGGCTCCGCTGTGAAGCAGGCCATGGTTGCGGCCCGAAGCACCGTCGCAGATGTCTCCGCGCTCTATCAACAACGCAGAGAGACCGCGCAACGCGCAGTCCCTCACTGTAGCAGCACCGGTGATGCCACCGCCAATGATGATTACATCGTATTCTTTAGATGCCATATAGCAGACTATCTTCCCTTGTACATGTCTTCGTAGTACTTCTGGTAGTCTCCGGAGGTAACGTTATCCATCCACTCCTGGTTGTCCAGATACCAACGCACGGTCTTTTCTATCCCTTCCTCAAACTGAAGGCTGGGCTCCCAGCCGAGCTCACGCTGGAGCTTGGATGAGTCGATGGCATAACGGAGGTCGTGCCCGGCACGGTCGGTAACATAGGTGATAAGGTCCATGTCGGCACCTTCAGGACGCCCCAGCAGGCGGTCTACGGTGTTGATGAGGACCTTGATGATGTCTATGTTTTTCCATTCGTTGAAGCCACCGATATTGTAGGTTTCGGCCACCTTGCCCTCATGGAAGATGAGGTCGATGGC
>DGUE01000091.1:0-10559 GCA_002393895.1 Bacteroidales bacterium UBA4318 | reverse complement strand
GCGTGGTCTTCTACATAGAGCCAGTCCCGCACATTTTCTCCCTTGCCATAGACGGGCAGGGGTTTACGATGACGTATATTATTGATAAACAGAGGAATAAGCTTTTCCGGGAACTGATAGGGCCCGTAGTTGTTGGAACAGTTGGTCACTATGGTGGGCAGGCCGAAGGTGTCGTGGAAGGCACGCACGAAATGGTCTGAACTGGCCTTGGCGGCACTGTAGGGGCTGTGCGGCTGATACTTGAGGTCTTCGGTGAAGAATTTCTCTCCATAGGCAAGATGATGCTTGCCGCTGGAGGCCTTTGTGGTGAAGGGAGGTTCCACACCCTCAGGCTTGGTCATTTCCAGCGCCCCGTAAACCTCATCTGTGGAGATATGATAGAATCGCTTCCCCTCATAATCGCCATCCCACACGGCCTTGGCCGCCTGGAGGAGGGAGAGGGTGCCCATTACGTTCGTCTGGGCGAAGGTGAAAGGATCCTTGATGCTGCGGTCCACATGGCTCTCAGCTGCCAGATGGATGATGCCATCCACTTTCTCCTCCCGCATAAGGGCGAGCATGGTTTCGAAATCGCAGATATCCGCCTTCACGAAACGGTAATTGGGTTTCTGCTCTATGTCCTTGAGATTCGCCAGGTTACCCGCATAGGTAAGTTTATCTACATTGATAATCCTGTACTCGGGATACTTGTTGACGAAAAGCCGTACTACGTGACTGCCAATGAAACCGGCGCCACCGGTAATGATTATAGTTCTATGTGCCATTTCTTATTAAAGAATGCTAAATCATTCAAAAATAAGAAAAAATCGGCACATTACAAATCTTTAACCTTGATAATGAGAGGGGCAGACGGTGAAGGCATGGTAAAACTGATGCTTTGCCCAGCATCGATTTCGACACAAGGTTGCCAGACCAGGGTGCGCCCTGCGCTCTTATGGGGAGGCAGCGCGGATGAATCAAGGGCAAGCGGATAGGAGCAGCCCTGGAAATCCAGGATACGCACATTATTGTCGAACGCAAGGGCGGACATGTCATTCCGGGAAGTAACGAAATTGATGATTCCGCAGAAAACGGTGTTACCCATCACATACATCTGCTTATACACATACACATCCCTGAGAGCGAGTGCATCATAGGCGAATATCCTGCGGTGGTCGCTCACGGGCACGCCGTCCAGCATCACGAGTGCATCTTCCTTGCTGCCATACATCTTGATGCTCTTGTTCTTTCCGGAAGTGCGCACCCTGGCATAAGGAATCAGTTCCCGGATTATGTCCTCTATGGTGTTGAAGCGGGTGTAGTCGTCCAGATGATAACTGATCCTGTCCTCATCCGAAAGCAGGAGATTGTCCCTCTTGGGAAGAAAACGGTACAGAGTGTCCACCCGGGCCTCAAGCGCCAAAGCGGAGTTTCTCGCCGTAAGGGCGGAACGCATGGCTGTGGAAAGGCGCATGGTGCTGAATTCCAGGCCTTCCGGCACGAAGAACGGGCTCACCGGAGAAAAATAGCACTCCAGGCCTTCATGGGAATCATCGAAGATCTCGCAGACCAGGTCCCTTTCCCCATAGATGTTGTTCGTACGGAAAGAGATTGTGCCATCCGGCGATATCCTGCCCGTGTAGGTGTCCGCGGCAGAGCCGGGAGAAGATATCACGGGCACCAGCCACGGCCTGGATACGAGTTTGCCGGCATCTTTGCCATACACGCTTGCACGCACTATCTCTCCGTCCGTCTCGGCTTCACCTTTCACATGGGCCACGTACTGCGGAGCGGATTCAGCACACCTGAGGCCATCATCTTCCACAACAGACACACAGAGCATCCTTGCAGAGCCCCCGCTGTTGCGAAGGCTTACTTCCGTCCTGTTCCCATGCTCGGCAAGATTCAGTTCCACACCTTCGGGAAGATCCCTCACGGAGGCGGGGCTTGCCAAAGGATCGTCGCAAAGGACAACTCCCCCTCTGACCCTCGTGCCAGACATGGTGTTGAACACAGCAATATCCTGTGTCTCAGCATGTTCCGACAGCGCAGTATAGGCAAAGATTTTGTAGTTGCCTGTGGGGATATTAGAAGGGAGAGCGAGTACTCCGGAGCCCTTTCCTGCTATCAGGGCTATCTTCGCGGTGGCAGCGACTCCCTCGCGGGAGACAAGTTCGACGTATGCAATAGCGGAATACCTGCCTTCGGCGCCGTCACTCTCGCATACGGCACTGCACCACACAAAATCTCCTGCCACATAAACATTCTTATCGGTAAGCAGACGCACGCTTTCAGCGGCACCCAATCCGGAATGCAGCAGCAGGAACAGGAAAAATATGCTTATCTTTTTCAGTCCCATCCTGTAGGTTTATCTATTTTGCCGCCGCTCAGACGGCAGTCGAAACAATACTTAGGCACCCAGGACAAAGTGAAATCCGCATCGTACCGATATGGGTAGTAGCCCATATTATAAGAGGCGATCGTGAGCTCTTTGAGAGTCATGTACGGGAAAAGCAGGCTCAGTTCCTTAACCATGTATTTTGTGACCGCATTCACATTGAAGCGTCTTCCGGTGCCCTTTGTGTACACCTTAAACAATTTCTTCGCAACCAGGTTCACCCCTACATATCCGAGCGCATAATCGTCCGGATCCTTCGAATTGCGTATATTCCCTATCTGCTCGCCGGGGAGAGGAGAAAACAGCGAGCCGGTGTTCTCAGACCCTTCGTTCACAGCATTCAGGTAAAGGTACTGGTCTTCCGGGATAGTCCTGGCAATCAGACGGATATAGTACTCCCCAGCCGCAATCTTGTCGGAACTTCTCTCCATAGTCATGAACTCATGGTTCACCAGGTTGGACCCTTCCAGAGCCTTTGCTATGGCCACCGCACTGCGCCGCGACCTGGTTTCCATCCAGCACCACGAATACTTCCACCAGCGCTGTACTTCAGAGATATCGGAAGCATGACTGTGGTCCATGATGGCCGTGTCCGCTACACTGAATTCAAGGGTGGGCTCTCCCATGGGAGAACGGTACTTGTACAGTTCTTCATATTCCCACCTGTAGCACCCGCTGCCTCCGTCAGAAGACAGATTCAGGGCCAGACAGAGCCTATCGTCCACAACGGTTTCCACCAGATCACCTATCTCGGGTGCCGGAGCAGGATACTGCCAGTCAGATACATATTCTACAGGATCCTCTCCCTCAACAGTGACTTCCGCCACCAGCCTGTAGCGCTTGTCTGCACTTGCGCTGCTGAGGTCGATGTCTCCGGTGCTCCCCTTTTCCTTATACTCGGTGCCGTCTTCATCCTCGACCTTGAAGGAAGCCTTGCTCACTCCGGGAGAAACGGCCCCGGCAAAGCTCACTCCCAGGGGAATAACCCGGCTGGCCGAGAAATGGCTCACGGTGCCTATCGAGATATCTCCCTCGATTACCACCCTGCCGTATTCCCCGGACACATCCGGCGTATACTTGTATATGCAGGAGCTGAGGGCCAGCATCAACAGTAGTATGATTGGATTCTTTTTCATCAGAATTTAATATTCAAGTTAATGTAGGGAACCTGCGTTGCAAAGATGCTCAGTTTATAGGCCTGGAGCCATGCCCCATCCCTGGTATCGTAGAAGACCGAGTAGGCATTTTTGCGCCCTGTGACATTATAGCATCCTATGGTGAAGGAGGCGTGGGCAAGGGCTTTGAGGTAATGACCCGGGTCGATGTTGAACGCCACGTCCACACGGAAATAATCGGGGATCCTGTATGCGTTTCGCATAGAATAAGCAAGCCTCCGGCCATTGGCAAAGTAATAATACCCTATGGGGAAAGTCACAGGCCGGCCTGTGCTGTAGTCTATATTGAGGGAGAAACTGTAGCGTCTGGTGAACGCATAATTCCCTATCAGTTTGAAATCGTGCGGCTTGTCGCTCGGGGAGTTATACCACTGCCCGCCGTTTATTGCCATCAGCCCGGCATTCTGGGTATCCTTCAGGAACGAGCGGGACCATGTGTAGGATATCCATCCATTCAGGCGCCCTACGCTCTTTCTGGCCATCAGCTCCACTCCATAAGACTTGCCGGCAACCCTCACCAGGTCGTCTGCAAGATTCTCATTCATCACCAGGACTGCCGAATAGGAGTAATCCAGGTGATTACGCATAATCTTATAATACGTTTCAGCGCTCAGGTCCACCTTGCCTCCGAAGACCGTCCAGTACACCCCGGCAGATGCCTGATAACCGATTGTGGGACGTATCTTCGAATCGGAGAGTTTCCAGGTGTTTACAGGAGATATGGAACTGCTGTTGGAAATCAGATGTATGTACTGCGCCGTGCTGTTCAATCCGGCCTTTACCGAAAGCACGGGAGTAAAGGAGTAGCGCCCGGAAACCCTGAGTTCAGGATAGGCATAAAAACTCCTGCCGCCCATGAAGGAGGACAGCCGCAGCCCGGAGTCGATGGAGTATGAGGGATCCGGACTCCAGTTATCCGAGAAATATAGAGAGGGCTGGAACGCCGTCTGCGCCGCAAGGTCGGCCGGAATCACCATGGAGCCCTCTCCCAGTGGACGCCTGTGCCCCCCTTCCAGATTATAGAGCAACATGTCTGCTCCCGCATTCAGAGTATGCGCGCCACCTGTAGGATACTTGGCATCCAGCCTGGCAAACGCCTGATTTACAGCGGTTTTTAAAGAATAAGCCTCGGCGGCATTCTGGCTTTCCTCCACCTGGGAATCGTAATGATCGAAACCTATCGACGCCTTTGTGGTCATTGACTCCCCTTCCCTAGTCCAGTGCAAAGAAGCATTAGCATTGCCATAGCGGAAGGTTGTGTCGGCTCCGAAACTGAATCCATCGGAAGACAGATATCCGAATGCCTGGATGGTATTCCGGCTATCCGGTTTATGGGTAAGGACTATAGTTCCGTCATAGAAATCGGCATTCCCACCGGAAAACTCGCTGGATGCGGGTACCAGCTTCAGCAGCCAATCGGAATACGAAGTCCTGAAACCGGCGTTGAAAGTGGTTTTGCGGCCCAGTGGCCCCTCCAGGTTGAACCTGCTGGTGAGCAATCCCAGGCCAACAGCACCTTTGAGTTTTTCGGAACTGCCTTCGCGCACCCCTACATCCAGCACGGAACTGACCCTGCCGCCCAGAGAAGCCGGCACACCGCCTTTGTACAGTTCAACCCCATCCGCCAGATCCGGGCTGAACACCGAATTGATGCCGAAGAAATGGGTGGGATAGTAAATGGTGTTACCGTTGAAGAGGATAAGGTTCTGGTCGGTGCTGCCGCCCCTGACATTGAATCCGGCAGATGCTTCTCCCACTGTCTGTACCCCCGGGAGGGCAAGCACTACTTTGAGCACGTCTCCTTCCCCGAAAACCGTTGGGATCTTGGCAATTATGCTGGAGTTGATCCTTTCTACACCTATATCCGATGTCCTGTGCTGGCGCATGCTTTCTGCCGATATGCTTGCAGCATCCAGAAGGGTGCTGCGGTCGTGAAGCTGCACATTAAGGATTCCGTCTCCGTACAGAATTACATTCAGTTTCTGCTCTTCCTTGTCGGCATCGGTAAAGCTGATAACTGTTTCCCCTACAGGAAGGGTCAGGGAATACTTTCCATTTTTCCCGGACTGGGTATATCTTCCGGTATTCGAATCTACTATCAGCACTCCGGCCAGAGGAGACGACTCATCGTCTGTGATAATTCCTTCCACCCTTGCGGAGGTGGCAGTGCCCTGCGTACCTATCTTATATATTTTGTTCCTGTATCTGGCGTCAATCGATTCGGTAGACAGGCTGTACTCGGGCTGCTCAGCAAAATAACCTGCGGGGAGGGACTCCTCAACCTTGACAGTGCTTCTCTTTACGGAAGGAGCCACCAGTTCGGAGCCGGTCCCTTCCACAGGATGCCACGAAGGCAGGGATTTGGAAAATGCTCCGTCCACTACGGCAGAGGCAATAGCCTTCCTCGCCTTGCGGGGCCTCATACGCACGAGTACGCCATTTTCCAGCCGCCAGAAACTTGTCTGTATCTCGTAGAAGGATATAATGCTTTCATCGTATGAGGGATCCCTGTAGCCAATATACTGCTCCCCATTATGGTTGCCCGGCACAGAACGGAGTTTCTTCTTTACCAGTTTGAAAACCGGTGTTTCGCAATCGGCCACAACCTGGAAGAATCGGGCAGGGGCTTCGATGCCTATGTACTCCATGTTCACGAACAGGTCTGAGCCGCGCGTGAACCAGGCAATCTGGCGCTCGTCCGGGGAGATCGGTGCAAAGAGCTTGTCTTTCCGCACCTGGAGCTGGTCCAGATAAGCATCCAGCCTAAGCTCTACATCCTCGTAAAGGCAGGCGTTGTAGTACACCGCACCCTTGCGGAAAGAGAGCGTATCCGTAAACGGCGTACCGTTGAAACCGCTCGAATACCTCGTGGCCAGACGCCCCCGGAACAGCATGGAAGGGCTGTCCTGGGCAGCATCCGTCTGGGCAGACAGGGCTATGGGCAGAATGAGCGTAAGCAGTATAGTACGTATATATCTTCCAGTCATATTAATTCTTCCTATGTTGATACAGCTCCCAGGAATTCACCAGATTGTGCCAGATGGCATACAGGCCACCTGCGACCGATGTGACAGGGGTCATGAAATTAATCCCAAGCCAGATGATGAACCCGGTATTCTTCTGGCCGAGAGCCTGGCCGGCAGTGATTGATTCCATATGGCCATAGCTCTTTGCCACCCGACGGCCCAGCCAGAACTGGAAAAGGCAGCAAACCAGGGATACAACGGCGATTCCCAGCGCAACCAGCACTCCTATCCTGCTGCTTACCAAAGCGCCGGTAGCCAGCGAAAGGGCAAGCGTAAGACCGATTCCCCATACATAGAATGCCCATCCCACATAACGGGCCAGAGAGCGCTGCACACCGGGAAGGAGGTAGCGGATAAGCCATGCCAGCACGCAAGGGAGCACAAGGATGGAGAACACCCTCTTCACAATCGCCCAGAAAGCTGCCAGAAAGCTGATTTCCGTTGCAGGGTGCACCAGAGGGATCATCAGGGGAATCAGGATGCATGCCAACGTGTCCGACAGAACGGTATAAGTCATGATGCCGGGCAGACTGCCGCCTATCTTGGAGGTGATGACACCAGCAGCTGCCGCCGTAGGGCAGATGAAGCAGAGCATGGCACATTCCAGCAGGATGCGGCCTCCACCATTCTCTACCCCCGTTGCAAGGAAGGCGAAAGCGGCAAACAGCATGGCCTGGACTGCAATCAGTTCAAAATGCCACTTGTGGAATTTCAGATCTGTGGGAGCAACGACATTCAACTGGAGAAACAGCATTATGCTGACAAGCAGCGGCTGCATCCTTCTGGCAAAAGCCATGTATGCATCCTCCGACAAAGAAGGCACAAAGTGCAGAAACAGATAAAGCGCCGCGCCAAGAGTCATGGCAATCGGCAGCATCCAGTTCTTCAGGAAGGATTTTTGCTTGTCTAACATAACCGCGACAAATTTAATACTATTTTTTGCATTTCTTGGATTAATATTTGCATAATAAAAAATTATTTTTACCTTTGCAGTGTGATAGTAAACTAATACACTATCGATAACGGTTATGAATAAAAGGATAATAGTTAGTATTGTATTGATTTTAAGCGGTTTAACCGCTTTTTCACAGAACTTCGTAACTGGGCGGATTGTAGATGCCCAGACCCAGACCCCCGAACCCGGAGCTGTTGTGCAACTGTTCTCCGGAAGCGCCGAGAATGCGAATATGAAAGGATACGCACTCAGCGATTCAACAGGGCTCTTCACAATTAAGTATAATATGGTTCCGGATACTGACTATATAATTACCGTTGTCAACATGGGCCGCAACACAGAACAGAGAACTTTCCGCCCCGCCGGGCAGAAGACAGACCTCGGCACCATAGGCCTGACGGACGACGTGCAGACGCTGAACAGTTCCAAGGTGACGGCTGCAAAACCCCTCATCAAGATGGAAGCAGACAAGATCGCCTACGATGTGGAGAGCGACGCCGATTCCAAGGCCACGACCGTACTCGAAATGCTCCGCAAGGTGCCCATGGTAACGGTGGACGGCCAGGACAATATCACAGTGAACGGCAGCGGCAATTTCAAGGTCTATGTGGATGGCAAGCCCAACCAGATGCTCAGTTCCAATCCCTCCAAGATATTCAAGGTGATGCCTGCGTCTTCGGTTAAAGGCATTGAAGTAATAACGAATCCCGGCGCGAAGTATGATGCGGAAGGCACAGGCGGAGTGCTCAACCTTATTACTGCCCGTACTGATAACGGTGCTTCCGCCATTCCGGACGGAGCAAATGGCAGCATCAGTGCAGGCGTAGACTCGCAGGGAGGTTACAACGTAGGTCTGTTCTTCAATGCAAAGAAAGGGAAACTCACCGTCGGAGGCAATGCCTATACCGGTGTGCAGCAGCAGAAAGGCAGCTACATGGAGACCACCCAGCATCTGCTTGAATCGGGAATCGACCAGACAACCGGCGGCGATGTTGCCAAGCAAAGGAGTCCCTATCTCTTCGGGGATTTCAATGCCAGCTATGAGTTGGATACCCTCAACCTCTTTTCAGCATCCCTCGGCATAGAGAGCTGGTCTTATATGCAGGATGCTACCGGATTCGGCCGTGCGGTGATGGGTTCCGTTCCTCTTTACAGTTACGGAGGATACAGCTACGCCAGCGGCGGTTCTGCAGGCATCAACGCCAGTTTCGACTGGCAGCACAACTCAAAGAAGAACAAGGAACGCATGACCACCCTCTCCTACCGTTTTTCGAACGATCCGGAAAAAGAATACGTGGAACAAACCTACGAAGACGTGGTCGGCACCAGCCTGAACGACCGCAAGGTAGATGCCCGCAACGTTTCACAGGAGCACACCTTCCAGGCAGACTTCACTACTCCAATTGCAAAGGGGCAGACCATCAGCAGCGGAGTCAAATACATCTACCGCAACAACTTCTCCAACGACGAGTATTATCTGAATTTCGGCAGCGGCTATGTACTTCAGCCAACGAACGACTCGGAGTACCATCATCACAACAACATAGCCGCCGTCTATGCCGAATATGCCGGCTCCTTCGGCAAATTCTCACTTAAGAGCGGTCTTCGCTATGAATATACCTTCCTGGACGTGCAATATGCCGACGGCACCTCATACAACGGCAATTACGACAACCTTGTGCCCAACCTCAGCCTGCAGTACAATCTGGGCATGACTTCCAATGTCGGACTCACCTACAACATGCGCATCCACCGTCCCGGCATCAGTTACCTGAATCCCTTCATAGTGCGCTCATCTACCGAACGGATTTCATACGGCAATCCGGACATCGACCCCGAGAAGACACATAATTTCGCTCTCAAATACAACTTCTTCTCCCCTGTCATTATGCTCAACGCCGGGCTTTCGTACCGCTTCGGGCAGGGAGGAATCGCAAGCTACCAGAAGTTTGCACCGGATCCCGAAGATCCCGCGGCAATGATAATGCACAGCACCTACGGGAACATAGTAGACAACCGCACCTTCGGCATCGACTACTTCTTCAACATCAACCCTGCAAAGGATACCAGGATCTATTCCAGCGCCAATATTGGCTACAATGTTATTTCCAGCGCCGTGCTTGACCAGAAAAACAGCGGTTGGAACGGGCACTTCATGCTGGGCGCACAGCAAACGATTTTCTGGGACATGAGGCTCAGCGCCAATCTGTTTGCAAACACCAAGCGCTATTCCCTCCAGGGCTGGAGCAGCGGATTCAGCGTCGTCGCACTGGGGCTCACCAAGAGTTTCCTCGAAGAAAAGCTGAATGTTTCCGTGGAGGGATTCACCAACCTCAAAGGAGGCGCCAAGGCCAAATTCGAGCAATACTCCGAGGGTAGCGGCTTCACCACCGAGGGATTCTTTGCCGTGCCCATCCGGCGCATCGGACTTGAGTTGACCTACCGCTTTGGAAAGAACAATTTCCAGGTCAAGAAGGCCCAGCGCACCATTACCAACGACGACGTGGTGAATGCCCAGAATGCCGTGCAACAGCAAAGCAGCCAGACAAACATGCAATAGTATTCATATATGAGAAAACTTCTTTACCCCATCTTTGCGGCGGCAGTGCTCACAGGCGCTGTCGCCTGCAACGCTCCTATGCCCCGGGGCAACTGGAGCAAAGTCCCTTACAAGGCCCTCTGTCAGCTGATGAAAGAATGCAAGGCTGAGGCAGATGCTGCCGGGCACAACGTAAATTACGCCATCTTCGACTACGACAATACCACGGTCCTGCAGGATGTGGAACTCGCCTGCACGGCTTGGCAGATAGAGAATCTCCGTTTCAAGTTCACGCCGGACCAGGTGGAAGGCCTCTTTTCCTATAGCATCCCGGACACCGACAAAGCCCTCACCGGAATAGATGTGGAAGGCATCAGTTCAAAGATGCTCATAGCCGACATCGCTTCCGACTACCGCACTCTGATGGATGCCGTCGGAGTGAATTGCGGTTGGGAGCTTAACGCGGAGCAACTTGCCAAACTTCAGC
>DGUE01000104.1 GCA_002393895.1 Bacteroidales bacterium UBA4318 | reverse complement strand
TGCCGCTGCCGGGGCCGGGCGCGGTCACCACTATCAGCGGCTTGGTAGTCTCCACATAATCGTTCTTTCCGAATCCTTCATCGGAGTCGATGAGCGCGACGTTATGCGGATAATCTTCTATGGTGTGATGATAGTAGACCTTGATACCCATATTCTCGAGGCGTTTACGGTATGCCTCGGCGCTGGCCTGGCCGTTAAAGTGGGTGATGACAACGCTGTTCACGCTTAGTCCGCGGTCCAGGAATTCGTCCCTGAGGCGGAGAACATCCATGTCGTAGGTGATTCCAAGGTCGCTTCGAACCTTGTTTTTCTCTATGTCGATGGCACTGATGACGATGATGATTTCAGCATCGTCCTTCATCTGCATGAGCATCTTGAGCTTGCTGTCCGGCTCAAATCCGGGCAGGACCCGGCTGGCATGGTAATCGTCGAAGAGTTTGCCGCCGAATTCCATGTAAAGTTTGTCGCCGAACTTGGTGATACGTTCCCTGATGCGTTCAGATTGGATTTTGAGGTATTTTGCGTTGTCGAACCCGTATTTCATATGAGATGTCTTGAATACGGGTTACAAAAATAGTTAAACTCAAGAAAAAATACAACGATTAATCCGGAATTATATTTATCTTTAAAAGTTTTTTGTATTGCCTTATGGATAGATTCGATTTGGTAAAGGAGTCGTTCGAGAAGAAAGTGATTCCAGCAGAAGTGCCTGCCGAAAAAACCTCTGAGTATTTTGGTGAACTGGTCTTCGACCGCAAAAAGATGTGCAAATATCTGGACCAGGACACCCTCCAGGCCCTTTTGGCCTGCATAGAAGGAGGACAGGCGCTAGATCGTAAGACTGCGGACGGGGTCGCCCGCGGTATGAAGGAGTGGGCCATGGAACACGGAGTAACGCACGTCACCCACTGGTTCCAGCCTCTCACCGAAGGCACTGCCGAGAAGCATGACTCCCTGATCGACTATGATGGAAACGGGGGAGTAATTGAGACCTTCGATGGCAAGATGCTTGCCCAGCAGGAACCGGATGCGTCATCCTTTCCCAACGGAGGCATACGAGCCACCTTTGAAGCACGCGGATACACTGCCTGGGACCCGACATCCCCGGTTTTCATCCTGGACGATACCCTCTGCATACCCACGGTATTCATATCTTATACAGGCGAAGCTCTGGACTATAAAACCCCTCTGAAGCGCTCCCTGAAGGCCGTTTGCGATGCGGCTGTGCCCATCTGCAAGCTGTTCAATCCTAATGTAAACAAGGTCTTCTCCTATCTTGGATGGGAGCAGGAGTATTTCCTCGTGGATGAATCCCTGTATTCCGCCAGGACGGACCTTATGATTACCGGGCGCACGCTGTTCGGGCACAGTTCATCCAAGAACCAGCAGCTGGACGACCACTATTTCGGGGCCATTCCGCCTAGAGTGGCCGCCTTTATGCGTGATCTTGAGGTGGCAGGGCATCGTCTTGGCATTCCTCTCAAAACCCGCCATAACGAAGTAGCCCCCAATCAGTTCGAACTGGCACCTATTTACGGTGAGGCAAATCTGGCGAACGACCAGAACCAGATAGTTATGAACCTGATGAACCGCATTGCCCGCAAGCACGGCTTTGTTGTGCTCCTTCACGAGAAACCCTTCGCCGGAGTCAACGGTTCCGGAAAGCATAATAACTGGTCTCTTGGCACGGATACCGGCACTCAGCTGCTTGCACCGGGTAAGGATGCCGACGGTAACCTTCAGTTCGTGACGTTCTTCGTGAATGTGCTGGCTGCAGTGCAGAAGCATAACGGGTTGCTCAAAGCCTCTATTGCAAGCGCCACCAACGCCCACAGGCTCGGCGCCAACGAGGCTCCTCCTGCAATAGTATCCGCCTTCCTTGGCCGCACAATGACCGAAGTGCTTCACAAACTCCTGGAGGTTCCTTCCGACACACCCATCGAAATCGCGGGTAAGAAGGAAAAAAAACTGGGGCTGGTTGAGATTCCGGAGATCTTCGTGGATAATACCGACCGCAACCGCACATCCCCCTTTGCCTTCACCGGCAACCGCTTCGAATTCCGCGCCGTGGGTTCCTGCGCCAACTGCTCCGGGGCCCTTACCACTCTGAATGCCGCCGTGGCTGAACAACTTTTGGATTTTAAAGCAAAGGTTGATAAGGAGATCGCTGCCGGAAAAAAGACGAATATAGCCATTATGGATTCCCTGAAGCCCATCATCAAATCTATTATAGACGTGGTCTGCTTTGATGGAAACGGCTATACTGAGGAATGGAAGGCAGAGGCGGCAAGAAGGGGGCTGGATGTGGAGACAAATGTTCCGAAGATGTTCTGTGAGTTCACAAAACCAGCCTCCGTGGAAATGTTCACTAAGACAGGCGTCTACACAGAAAAAGAACTCAATGCCCGCAACGAGGTAAAGTGGGAAACTTATATCAAGAAAGTGCAGATTGAGTCCCGCGTGATGGTTCGAATGGCCATCAACCACATTATCCCGGCTGCCCTCGAATACAAGTCCAAACTGCTTCAGGAGGTTACCCTGGCTAAGGGAATATACGGAAATCTGGATTGCTGCACTACCGAAATGGGCATTCTTGACGACATCAACAAATATGTTGAAGACGTGCGGCTCCGGGCTATGGAAATGAAAAAGGCCAGGAAGGCTGCCAATGCAATCGAGAACGATTACCAGCGCGCTCTGGCCTATCACGATATCGCGGAGAGTTTCGCAGCCCTGCGTAAACCCATAGATAAACTTGAAGAAGTGGTGGACAACAAGATGTGGCCGCTCCCCAAGTACCGCGAACTACTCTTTATCAACTGATACAGGCTCACTCAGCCTGTGTATGATATCGTCCAGCATACAGAAGAGGCCAGATATGGTCTCTTCTGTTATACTGTTACACAGCACGCTGGACGCTATGGTCCTGGGGACATTTGTCAGTTTCCCCTTTAAACCTTTTCCCGCTTCAGTGAGGTTTACTATCATCTGACGGGCATCCTTCTTTCCTCTGGAACGTGTCAGGATGCCTTCTTTTTCCATACGCTGAAGAAGGGGAGTTACGGTGTTCGTCTCGAGAAACAGTCTCTTGGCAATATCATTCACAGGCTGCGCGTCTTTCTCCCAAAGCACCAGCAGCACAAGGTACTGCGGATAAGTCAATCCGTACTCGGAGAGCAGCGGATGATATGCCTGGGAGACAAGCCGCGAAGCGGTGTACAGCCTGAAACAGAGCTGATTGTCGAGTTTAAACTCTTCTTTTATCATAACATCTCCTTAATGTCCTTTTCCATGTCTTCAGGGGTGGTGAGGGGAGCGTAACGTTTGATGATGGTGCCGTCACGGTTGATAAGGAACTTGGTGAAATTCCAGAGGATGTCACTATCTTTCTCTACACTCTTGCTGATACCCTTGAGCATGGCACGGGTTGCCTTTGCTTTCAGCCCCTTGTATTCTTCAGTGGGAGCCTGGGACTTCAGGTATTCGAAAACGGGCTCTGCTTTGGCGCCGTTCACATCGGTCTTTGCCATCAGGGGGAATGTAACACCATGATTCAGACGGCAGAATTCCTCAATCTGTTCGTTGGAACCGGGTTCCTGACCTGCAAACTGGTCGCAAGGGAAACCGATGATCACAAATCCCTGGTCCTTATACTTCTGGTAAAGGGCTTCCAGGCCATCATATTGAGGGGTAAAACCGCATTTGGATGCAGTGTTGACTATCATAAGGACCTTGCCTTCATACTGTGCAAGATCTACTTCAGCACCTTTGTTGCTGGTAGTTTTGTAGTTATAAATCTTTTCCATATTATTTATTTGTTATTTATGTCGTTCACGATGCAAATATACAGCAATTATTTTATATCGCAAGCGATATTTTAAAATTTTGCTCTTTTTGCATATATTTGTAAAAAAGAAGATATATGCTGAACAGCAATACCCCGACAATCGCAACGAAACGTGAAATCTGGCTGGACTGGCTGAGGATTGTAGCCTGCTTTCTGGTTATGCTTACACACAGCACTGAACCTTTCTATCTGGGAGGGGAGGGATCTCTTATCCTCACTCATACCGATGCAGTGTTGTCAGCCATAATGGATGTGCTTTCCAGAGCAGCCGTCGTCTTGTTCGTTATGGCTTCCAGCTATCTGCAACTGCCTTTACATTACAATACCGGGGAGTTTTTCCGCAGGCGGGCAGCACGCATACTCCCGCCATTTATAATATGGTCTATAGTATATGCGCTTGTCTGGGGAGAACCTGTGCAGAACTTCAAAGACCTGATATGGAATTTCAACTACGCGGCCGGCCATCTCTGGTTCGTGTACATGCTGATCGGGCTATACCTTGTGATGCCTCTGCTTTCACCCTGGGCAGAAAAGGTTGGGAAGCGGGAACTTCAACTATATCTATGCATCTGGCTGTTCACAACAATGATTCCCTTCATACGTGAATGGCTGGGTGGCTCTGCTCCGGTGATCTACGGCCCGTCCGGCATCCCGAACCCGGCCAAATATCCGCTTTGGGGCGAAGCCAGTTGGAACAGTTATGGCCTGTTCTACTATGTCAGCGGCATGCTGGGATATATGCTGCTGGGCTTGTATTTCAGAAAGTTCGTAGGGGAGATATCCTGGAAGAAAACCCTTGCTATTGCACTCCCGGTTTTCCTGGGTGGTTTTGCGATAGGCGTATTCGGATTCCTGCGCCGTGTTGGCGCAGATGCCGGGGGAGTTTTCCCCATTGAAGGGCCTGTAGGTCTTGCTGCCCTTTGGGAGACACCCTGGCTCAACGACAGCATTGGAGTTGCAATGATGGCCATAGGATGGATCCTGGTCCTTCGCAAGTTCAATGGAGGCGGCCGATTCTATCAGAGAGTCGCCCAGCCTGTATCCAAAGCCAGCTATGGCATGTATTTGAGCCACATGCTGGTGCTGAGCCAAGTCTCCGCGTGGCTGCGTGATTCCCTTAAGCTGGGCAGCGACGGCATCCTCGGCGTGTGGACGACTCCGGCGCAGATACTTGGCACCGCCTTGATTTCATATACAGTAGTAGCCATTGCCTGCGTACTTATCCGTAAGATTCCCAAGGTCGGAAAGATAATTGTCTGAGTATGAATCCTGTACTGATTGCTCTTCTGATTCCTTTCCTGGGCACCGCCCTCGGTTCTGCTTTTGTATTCTTTATGAAGCGGGAAATGCCGCCTCTGGTCCAGAAGATACTATTGGGATTTGCATCCGGTGTGATGGTAGCGGCTTCGGTATGGTCGTTGATTATCCCCGCTATCGAAATGGGCGAAGGCAGATCTGCCATAGTAGCACCGACTATCGGTCTACTCGCCGGATTCGCCTTCTTACTCCTGATAGATTATATCACTCCACATATTCACCCTTCAGGTGATGTAGAGGGTCCTCAGAGCCGTCTGTCCAGGACTGCGAAACTGGCCTTGGCCGTTACTATACACAATTTTCCCGAGGGGATGGCCGTGGGCGTGGCAATTGCAGGTGCCCTTACGGCCGATTTCAACATGGCCGGTGCGTTTGCACTGTCTCTGGGAATCGCAATTCAGAATGTGCCCGAGGGAGCAATAATATCAATGCCCCTGAGAGCAGAAGGCAATTCCCGGTTACGCTCTTTCGGAATCGGTGCGCTAAGCGGCATTGTAGAGCCCATAGGAGGCGCACTGGTGCTCCTCCTGGCAACGGCAGTGCTTGGAATCATGCCCTACATGCTTGCATTCGCTGCTGGCGCCATGCTCTATGTCGTAGTTGAAGAACTTGTCCCCGATTATTCCCAAGGGCAACACTCCAACATAGGCACCGTAGGATTCGCGCTGGGCTTTGCCCTGATGATGGTTCTGGACGTGGTTTTAGGATGAATACCCTTCTCTCGCAGATGCTTTCGATGGCCGACCCATCACAGGTGGATGGGCTTTCGCGCTTCTTCAAGACAGGCCCCGGCCAATACGGCGAGGGGGATAAGTTCCTTGGTATCAAGGTCCCCGTAACGCGCTCTGTAGTGAAAGAATGCTGGAAGAAAGCAAGCTTTAAGGATCTGGAGGAGTGCATCTGCAGTGAATACCATGAAGTGCGTCTGGCAGCATTGCTGGCATTGGTGAAGATCTTCAGCCATTCCAAGAAGAATCCTGTTCTTCAGCAGCAATGCATCGACTTTTATCTTGCGCATACTGCCTACATCAATAATTGGGACCTTGTGGACTTGAGCTGCTACCCTTTGCTAGGGGAGTGGCTGCTCGATAAGGACAGGACTCTGCTTTATGACCTTGCCCGGAACGGCAAATCAATCTGGGAGCAGCGTATCGGCATCGTCAGCACTATGACACTTATCCGACACGCTCAGCTGCAGGACACTTTCAATATTGCAGACATCCTTCTGCATCATCCGCACGACCTTATCCATAAAGCGGTCGGCTGGCTGCTCCGTGAGGCAGGAAAACGGGACAAAGCAGCTCTGGAGTCCTGGCTCGGGCCAAGATTTCGGGAAATGCCCCGCACTATGCTGCGCTATGCCATCGAGCGATTCCCGGAAGAAGAGCGGCAGAGGTATCTGAAAAACTAACCCTCGAAAGTGATGCTGTCGATTCTCAGGCGCAGGGTTCCGGAAGGGACCTGAGCCTCGGCTATTTCGCCGACTCTCCTGCCCATCAAGGCTGCGCCTATAGGTGATTTCAACGAGATCCTGCCAGCATCAAGGTCCATCTCGTGGGGGCTGACTATCTTGAATTTCATCTGAGTGTTTGTCGAGAGGTTGGTGAATTCAACACAACTCAGAAGGCTGACCCTGTCTTTTGGGAGAGCGTCAGGATCGATCACACGGGAATGCTCCAGGATATTCTGCAGGAAACGGATCCGGCTGATGGTCTTTGCCTGCATCCGCCTGGCTTCACGGTATCCCGCATTATCGCTCCGGTCCCCCTGGGCGCTGGCCTCCGCGAGGTCATCCTTTATCTTGGGATAAACATCGCCAATAAGATGTTTAAGCTCGGTGGCAATCTCGTCGTATCGTTGTTTTGACAGGTATTCCATGGCTCAAATTTACTCATTTTTCGTCTTTGTTGGCGAATAGTAAGTATGAAGAAGAATCTTTTCTCCTATAGCTTATCTTTCATTTCCAAGCGTCTGGCAGCATAGTAGTCATGCCGTCTGGGATTCTCCGGGAACCAGCCGCGAAGGACGCGTTTTTCCTGCAGGAACATCTCGTGGATGCCCCAGAGGCAGCAGAAAGCGAAACCGCCGATGATGATGGAGATGATATCGTTTGGCACGAAAAGGGATACTGCACAAAACGCCAGTCCTGCCACCAGCCATATCCACCAGCTTCGGCTGCCCCAGTGATATTCCATCTTTATGACAAGCGGGTGGCAGATTCCTATACTAAGGAATACCGCCGCACCTATGATGATTCCGTTATAATTCATATAACACAGATTAAATCGTGCAAAGATAATCAATTATTGTAGGTACTCCGTTGGCGTCTTACCAGTCATCTTCTTGAACAGGCGGCTGAAATGGTGGGGATACTCAAAGCCAAGGAGATCGGCCACTTCACCCACGCTGAGTCCTTTCATCAGGAGAGATTTTGCCTGGTCTATAACGAAGTTGTGGATATAGCCGATTGCGGTCCCTCCGGTTGCCTGGTGAATCATATCACCGAAGTATCTGGCCGAATATGCCAGTTCGGATGCACAGTAGGAGACTGTGGGGAGCCCCATTTCGTGCTGCAGACCCTTTGAGAAATAATCGACCAGCAGGTGGTGGAAGCGCTTGAGGATGTCGCTTTCGCCGCGTTCTTTCTGTGTGAGCTGACGTAGATAAATGCGCTGGCAGTAATCCAGAATCAGCTGGAGGTAACTTGTAAGAATATGTCTGAATGAAGGTGAATCCTGGTTCTCCTGCATTTCCTTACGCATTATGCCAAGAAGGGAAGTGATTCGCTCCCATTCCTGAGGTTCCATACGGAGCCAGTCGGTTTCGAAGTAAGAGAAAAACGGGTAGTCCGGCCGGAGCAGTTCAGGCGACCATAGCAGAGCCCATCCATTTATATATATCGAGGTTCCGTTGTCTTCTGCTCCACCTATCTGCCCGGGGGCAACCGCAATGATGGAACGGTCCCCGACAATGATGGATTTGGTGCCGTAGGATAGGTATTCAGGAAATTGCTGCTGAATAAAAAGGCCATATACGCCGTAATTGTTCAGGCTGTTGCGGAAAGGGGAGACCTCGTCGTAGCTTATCAGTGCTAGCTGCGGATGCAGCACGGGGGCGCCAACGTACTCCGCATAGACATTGGGATTATCAACCTTCAGAATCTTCTTCATTGCACTGCAAAAATAGTAAAAACTGCGAAATTGGTATAAAATCCGCGAATATGTGCACAAATACTTGAAAAGTCCGTCCTACCTTTGTAATATGAAACAAAACATAGTATTGGCACTAACAGCTATATTGCTGCTTGCCTGCAATCAAAACAAAAATATGAGCACCCTGAATCTAACAAAAGAATGGGACAAGACATTCCCGAAATCCGAGCTGGTGAATCACAGCAAAGTAACTTTCCACAACCGCTACGGCATAGAACTCGCGGCTGATATGTATGTTCCCAAGAATGCCGAAGGGAAACTGCCTGCGATAGCCGTCAGCGGCCCTTTTGGCGCCGTTAAAGAGCAGTCCAGCGGCCTTTATGCACAGCATATGGCCGAACGTGGTTTCCTCACCATAGCATTCGACCCTTCCTTTACCGGCGAAAGTGGGGGAGAGCCCCGCAGGATGGCGTCCCCAGACATCAACACGGAGGATTTCTGTGCCGCCGTAGATTTCCTGAGTACTTGTGACCTGGTGGATCCGGAGCGTATCGGCATAATAGGCATCTGTGGTTTTGGTGGGATGGCTATCAATGCGGCCGCGCTTGATCCGCGCATTAAGGCAACGGTGGCTTCCACCATGTACGATATGTCGCGCGTGGCACGGGAAGGCTATTTTGGCAGCACA